>NZ_JAQMUA010000364.1:0-5990 GCF_028330895.1 Kamptonema animale CS-326
AAACATGGGTAAAAGCAGGCTGTTTCCCATGTTTCATGGGAGGACTATCGCCGTTTAAAAGCAATTTTGTGTGGAGAAAACCGGACGCGGGGCGATCGCTCTGGTGGCTATGCGGTATACAGCGGTTCTCAGGTAGATGAGGTATATATTAAAGCTCAAAAGCCTGGATATACATAGAATCTAACGTACCTCATCTTTCTGAGAAAGGCTATATCACTTTGTAACCAAAGCGCGATCGCGCAGCCACTCTAACGGCACATAATCAGACTTTGGGCAGATACAAACCCGGCAAACGGCGATGTAATCTCTACCCAATTGCGGTTTTGCCCGCTTTTATCCAAAACTAGCTTGTAATTTGGGGCGAGAGTCACCTTACCGTTAGCAGGTACTCCCCCTCTGTAACCCGACGCAGCAGAAGCATCTGCGCGGACAGCTAAACCGCGCGGCGCGACGCGGGGCTCCACTTGACGACAAAGACTGGCGTTAGGAGTTCCATTACCAGCAGGGGGATTTTGAGGAGGATTGTTGGCTGTCCCCGAACATATTCCCAGATTGCTGTCGCTGTTGGCAAAGCCGTTAGAAATATACCCCCTGACTGGAGATGAAATTTCTACCCAGAGGCGACCATCCGATGCCTGAAGCACGTTTGCCGCATCCACGAGGGTGATTTGACTATTCAAGGGTGCGCTTCCCACTTGGCGCGATGTGAGAGAGGGTTTCTCGCGGACGACTAAACCCTGGGACGCAGTAACTCTGCGACAGAGGCTTACTGTAGCTTGGGCTATTTGAGAGGTACTTGACGATGGATTTTGGCTGAGATTTGATGTTGCGGTTGCGCCTTGGGCGATCGCAGATATCTGCAAAGTGCCGATCGCGATCGCGAACAAGCTTACGACTCCTGCGGATTGATTCCAGTGACTCATCTTTTTCATACGTTCAACTCCTCATCTAAATCAAAACAATAGTTTGAATTTGATGATGTAGTTATAGCAAAAAACGGTTTTGAGTAGATGTATGCCAAAGAAAATAAGGAAGAATGAAGATTGAGCAAATTTTACCTCAAAGCCAATGTAGCCTTGGGGAATTTTGCTGACAAGACTTAGCGATCTCGAAAGTAACGCCACCATCTCACCGCCACGATCGATCGCGTGGAAAGCAGCGTTACAAACAGTTTTCTGTAAATCAGATTAAAATTGCCGCAGAAAGCGCAAATCGCTCGTATAAACGCGGCGGATATCATCAATTTTGTGCAGAACTTGAGCAAAGCGTTCTACACCAAAACCAGCGGCAAATCCCGTATATTTTTCTGGGTCATAACCAACTGCTTTGAGAACATTGGGATCGACTACACCACAGCCCAAAACTTCTAGCCAACGCCCTTGCCATTGCAAATCAACTTCTGCTGAAGGTTCAGTAAAGGGGAAATAGCTGGCACGGAAGCGAATCGGTAAATCTTGCCCGAACATCTGCCGTAAAAATTCTTTAATTGTGCCTTTTAGATCGGTAAATGTTAGCCCTTCATCGACAGCTAAAAGTTCAATTTGATGGAAGACAGCCGCATGAGTAGCATCGACTGTATCCCGGCGATAAACACGACCCGGTGCAACAATTCGGATCGGCGGTTCGTGGTTTTCCATATAGCGAATTTGGACGCTAGATGTGTGAGTCCGCAGCAATTTTGCATCGGGTAAATAGAAGGTATCTTGCATATCCCGTGCGGGATGATCGGGCGGCGTATTCAGAGCCTCGAAGTTGTAGTAATCTGATTCTATTTCTGGGCCAGTGGCAACGGTGTAGCCAAGACCAACGAAGATATCTAAAGCTCGGTCAATCACGCCGTTTAAGGGGTGAATTCGACCTTGGGGACGGTAAACCCCTGGCATGGTAACATCTATGGTTTCTGCTTCGAGTTTGGCTTGGATTTGAGCCGATTGCAGGGTGATGCGTTTGTTGTCTAATTCTGTTGCGATCGCTTCTTTGATAACGTTGGCGATCGCGCCTATTTTTGGCCGCTGATCCGCAGCCAATTTGCCCATGCTGCCTAAAATTTGAGACAGTTGGCCTTTCTTGCCGAAGTAGCCAATCCGCAACTGTTCGAGTTGTTCTAGGGTATTTGAAGTTGCGATCGCATTTTCGGCTTCTTGGCGGAGGGTTTCTAGTTGGGCTTCTAGGTCATTTAGCTGAGTAGTCATCTGGCGAATTGTCTGTTAAATTTTGCAGCCATGATGATTTTAGCGCAATTTGTCCCTGACTTAGGAATAGGAAGTTAATAGTATTAAATTTGTGGCAATCGATATCTAGCAACCTTCTCAGCGTTTAGGACGTTATTAATTGCGGAAAACCAGTTTTATTATAACTTTTCTTTTCCTTTCTCCGTATCTATGCAGAATTTTGGTTGATATGTTTGCCAAAGTACGTCATAATTTTATTTCGTTTCCTATCAAAGAATTGGTTACTATTCGCACCACACCGATATCCACTAATTTTACCACATCTTCCCGGCTGTCTACCGTCCAAGCCACAACATCTATTCCCCGATCTCGGCTATTTTCAACCAGTGAGGGGTTATCTAGTAAAACGCGATATTGACTGCTGATTAAACGATCCTCAGCGGCTACAGCTTTCGCCAACTGAGCTTTATAATCTGATTCATTCGCGACGATGTGACCAATTAGCAAATCTTGGGAAACTTCGCGGACTTGTTCAAGAAATTGAGCGTTAAAAGATGTAATTACGCTTTTATTATTCACCCCTTCCACCAGCAAGGTATTAACAAAGTTCTTTACTTCTGAACTTGACCATTCACAATCAGGCTTGACATCAAAATATAGAAATTTATCAACATTTTTGAGGATATTTAAAGCTTCTTTCAATGTAGGAATCTTTTCTCCAGAAAAGCGCCGATCGAACCACGAACCAGCATCCAGCGCGTTCAATTCTTCTAAGGTTTTATCTCTGACTTTCCCCGAAGTTCGAGTAATTCTATCCAGTGTGGTATCATGAAAAATAACTGGCACGCCTTCTGCGGACAATTGGACATCAAATTCGATAGAATTAGCACCATATTTGATAGCGAGATCGAAAGCGGCTAAGGTATTTTCAGGGGCGATTGCAGAAAAACCCCGATGAGCAATAATTTCTATCATGGATTTAAGGGATTTTACGGATTGAAAGAATTTCGGAAGTGGCATAATTAGTAAGATGCGCCATCAACCCAAACTCTGATTTGATTAATACTACAACTTCATCTGGCCCACCATACAAGTTAATTTAAGTGTGACAGTTGCCAAAGTCCTGTCAAACAGACAATGTAAATAATTGTAACAAAAAATCGTTATTTGCATAAAACTAGCAAATTGCTCACAATAGAGAAATAGAGGTTTCCAAAAGCCTTCACTACTGGGGCTAGCCTGAGTCTGGGTGCATCTAAACTATCGGGGGTTCTGCAAAGGTGCGATCGCTCCTACCTCAACCAAATCCAGTAAAATCTACATTTGGAAGCAAATAACAATGGCACTACAATCTAACGTTGAAAACGGCATATCTCGCTTGCTCGGCGATAACACTTCGGAAGATATTATCTTGTCTGCTGGAGAACTAACAAATTTTCCTGGGGGTGCGTTTGTTCTGGGCGGAAATGATACAGTTCAAGGTGCTGCTGATAGTGAACTGATCGGAGGCAATAACGGTGAAGATAGCCTTTTAGGTGGCTCAGGAAGTGATACTCTAATGGGTGGAAAAGATAGCGATTTTGTAGATGGAGAAAGTGGCAACGATCTAGTTCGAGGAGATTTAGATGCAGATATTGTCAGAGGTGGAGAAGGTAACGACAGTTTATATGGTGGTAGAGGCAACGATCTGCTTTTTGGGGATGCTGGGGATGATTTTCTCTCAGGCGATCGCGATACTGATACACTAACTGGTGGTGCAGGAAAAGATACTTTTGCACTAGCAACTGGTGGAGGAATCGATATCATCAATGACTTTGAAAATGGTGTAGATTTAATCCGGCTACCTGACGGTGTAAATAGTGTTAGCCTGCAAACTAGCGGCGCTAATACTCTGATTGCTGATAGCATCACAGGCGAGATTTTTGCTCAACTAAATAATGTGTTAGCTTCTAGTCTTACCAGTGGTAGTTTTTTGGGTGGAAGTCCAATTTCAGATAATGGAAATACACCTGAAAACCAAGAATTTATCAATCGGGTTGTAGAACTTACTAATTTAGAACGCAGTAAAGCTGGATTACCCCCACTGAAAGCAAATATTCAGTTGAGTAATGCGGCGGAGAATCATACCAAAAATATGGCAAATCAAGACTTTTTTAGCCACACTGGAAAAGATGGTACTTCTCCAACTAATCGGGTGCAATCTTTAGGTTATCCCGGAGTCGCTGGGGAGAACATTGCTGCGGGTTCTTCGACACCAGAGGATGTGTTTGCACAGTGGATGAATAGCTCAGGACATCGCGCTAATATTCTGAATGGTGATTATCAGGAAATTGGCGTGGGTTATTACTTTTTAGCCAATGATACCGGGAGTGTTAATTATAACACCTATTGGACGCAGGTTTTTGGCATTCCTACTAGCATTTAAGAGTTTCGGTTAATCAATGGGAAGAGTGAGGTATTCCCATTTGCCATCGGACTTACCAATAATCGTAATGCTGCCGTCCCTGCGGTTAAAATACTATGGGGATGGCGGCCGTACTGTCAGCCTAAGTTCTGCTTGCCCAAACTATGCGATCGCTCTTTTGGTTATTAATGATGCTACACTCATTAAATGGTTAGAGTAACTTGCTAATTACCATTTCTAAAATCTCTTATGTTAAGTCGCGTCGCTGATTCCATCTATTGGCTCAACCGCTATGTCGAACGAGCCGAAAACATCGCCCGCTTTGCCGATGTCAATTTCAACTTAATTCTCGACTCTCCTACAGGCGTTACCCAACAGTGGGAACCATTAGTAAAAATAACGGGCGATTTGGAATTATTTCAAGAACGCTACGGCGAAGCAACCGCAGAAAATGTGATTCAATTCCTCAGTTTCGATACTGACTATCCTAACTCAATTATCTCTTGCTTGCGAGCCGCCCGCGAAAATGCTCGCTCTATCCAAGAAATTATTTCTTCGGAAATGTGGCAGCAAGTTAATGAGTTTTATATGATGGTGCAACAAGCAGCTAATGAACAAACTATGTCTCAACTGCTAGAGTTTTTTGCAGAAGTAAAAATGGCAGGACATTTGTTTGCTGGGGTGATGGATGCGACGATGACGCATAATGAAGGGTGGCATTTTGGTCAAATGGGACGTTTTTTGGAACGAGCAGATAAGACTTCTCGCATCCTTGATGTTAAGTATTTTATTCTGTTGCCTTCTGTTCAATATGTAGGCACTGCACTTGATGAAATTCAGTGGATGGCACTGTTAAAATCTGCTAGTGCTTATGAGATGTATCGTAAACGCAAGCAACATCGAATTACACCCACAGGAGTTGCGGAGTTTCTAATAATGGATCGAGAGTTCCCCCGTTCAATTCACTTTTGTTTGTTGCAAGCTGAGCGCTCTCTTCACGAAATCACTGGGACTCCTTCTAATACTTGGAAGAATCCTGTAGAACGTGCTTTAGGTCGTTCCCGTGCCGAATTAGATTATCTGACGATTGACGAAATAATTAAGATGGGTTTGCATGAATTTATGGATGATTTGCAGCAGCAAATTAATGATGTTGGTCATAAAATTTTTGAGAATTTCTTTGCTTTGGAAGCAATTAGTTAGTGGTTAGTGGTTAGTTGTTAGTGGTTAGTTGTTAGGCCATAATACAAGAATTGAGTGTGAGGTATGTTGTTGCGCTTTAGCGCTAAAGCACAACAACGTACTTCTTGTAATGTAGTAGTGGCATTGTAATACCAAATCAGGGTTTACTACCCCCTCGATTGTCATTGCGAGCGAAGCGAAGCAATCGCAGAGACTAAGCGATTGCTTCGCTT
>NZ_JAQMUA010000365.1:0-8261 GCF_028330895.1 Kamptonema animale CS-326
AAGCGAAGCAATCGCAGAGACTAAGCGATTGCTTCGCTTCGCTCGCAATGACGAGAGGACTTACGCACCCAACCAAAGAAACCGGGTTTTTTGACGAAAATACTTCATTTTGCATAGCGACCTCATGCCTCATGCCTCCTGCCTCCTGCTATACTAATAAAGGGGATAACTAACCCGAATTTGCTATAACTTCTATAATTGCTAATGAAAACGATCGCGAAATTTCTCCTTCAAAGCTAACACCACAGGACTTGCCTTTTGCTCCTGCAAATTCTCTAAATTATTCCAAGTAAAAGGAGCCTTTTTTTCTGCCGCCATCCATAGTAAACGCTTCGCTCGCGTCATCGCCACATACAACAACCGAAACTCTTCTGACATCTTCAAATATCCAGCTAACTCCCAAGCAGTAGCGATATCTGGTAAAGGAAACTGCTGATGTAAACTAGCACGAATTTGAGCACGCGCTACTTCAGCTAATGTAAAATCTCCTAAAAACCGAGATTGGGGAAATACCCGTAAACCTCCCGGAATCATTGTTTCCTGCAAAAATGGTAGGAAAACATAATCCCAATCTAAACCCTTAGCTTTGTGCATAGTAATAATAGTAACTTGGCGCTTTCGTACATAAGGATGTTCTCTATCTTGCTCTGTTTCTAGCGGTATTTCTACAGGTTCAAACCGCTCAGAACCAACAATTTCAATCAGTGCATCTAAAATCGCACTCATAGAATTATTACCAGCAGTTTGTTTGAAAATTCTTTCTCCCAACTTATCAGCAGTAGCTAACTCTGCTTGGTTATATTGCAGCGATAAAGCTAGAAAAGAAATCAACTGATAAATTGGTAATTCTAACTTAGCATGAAGCAAACTACAACAGAAATACCGACATTTACGAACCCGATCTGACTGCGGCGGATCGAGCGGGCCGGGGTAAAGAAACTGCTCTGATTGTATAGCGAGAGCATTATAATCTTGCTTAGGGATAAGTTCGCGATCGCTCAAGACTTTTAAAGCAGCTTTGAGATAATCGGGGGAATGAGGACGATCGATAAATTGGAGCAATGCTAAAATTTCAGAGGGAACTTGGGAATAGCGTTCTCTTTCAGATACATCCTCCACTCTAATTCCATACTTACTCAGATCGAACTTCATGTTGTATTTAAGAGGATTTTCCAATACCTCTCTAACAAATCGACCCTGTTTATTTTCCCTTACTAATATTGCAGCCGAACTCTTATTTTCCAAGTCTGCAAACACCTTTAAAACCCTGTCAGCAATTAGCCTTATAGAGTCATAAATATCAATAGGTTGACATATTTCTAAACCCCCACCTTCGGGAGCTGGATTAGCGTCAGCTTGGGGATCGTTATTACCTACAGCCAAAATACTTTGATTGCGGAAAGGTTTTTCTTGCCCAGTTAATTTAGAACTGTTCACCCACTCTACAACAAAATTAGCAGCATCAATAATAATCTTCGTACTGCGGCCAGCCTGGTTCATTGTCGCTAAATTACCTTCAACTTGGCAAGCTTCGCAGAATTGACGAAAATAAATCGGATCGGCAGGAGTAAAAGTAGAATTAATTGCTTGATTGGGATCTCCAACTCGGATAAAATTAGGAGGTAGATGAGGATGAGTAGCATCAGTAGCTAATATTTCTAATAACTTAGTTTGCAAAGGCGTAGAATCTTGAGCTTCATCTTCAAAAACTGCGAATACTTGCTTTTGCTCCATCGCTAAAGCGGCGGGATTTTCTAGCACCCGGATTGCTGCTAAAATCATTTCATCGTAATCGATCAAATTCTGCGATCGCAATAACGCTTGATACTTCTTATACAACCCAGCCGATACCGCTAAAACCTGATAATTGTCATCGGCAAAATTACTACCCATCTCCTCTAAATTTTCAGGTAACAAACCAGAAGATTTTGCCTCGTGAACCACAGTATTAGCCAATTGCGGCAAAATTTCAGTCCGCAAAACCGACTGGCGACGCATTCTTTCCGTTTCCTCACCATCAAATTGATTACCTTCCAGTAAAATTTGATAGCGTCGCGGATTTTCTGATATCCATTGTTCTACACAAATCCGAATCAATCGGTGACTTTTGTTCGGAGTTATCAAAGTAGAATTTTCCAAATCTAAACCAGATAAATCAGGGTGACGGAGAGCAATATTTAGAGCCAAACCGTGCAGGGTATTCACGGTAAAAGCACCTTCTGATAAAGATAATGCTTGCAAATTCTTGCGGATTTTAGCTTTAATACTTGCTGCTGCGGAACGGGTAAAAGTGACAACTATTAACTGACGGCGACTGTGAAGTTGAAAGTTTGCGATCGCCAAAGCTGCCGCCGCCGCCATCCCAGTAGACTTACCCGCACCTGGAACCGCCGAAACCGCCAGTCTGCCGCCTTGCCATACACCCATTCGATCTTGTCCCGGCCGGAGAGTCTTGAGAAGTTGATGGCAAGCTTCCTGTCGCGAAATTGGTGCGATCGCTACGTCAAGCACCGCAGTTTTCTTTGCTGTACCTGAGTCTGACTGCGGCGATGCCATATCAAGCATTTCAACAGTTGAGTCTGTAAAATTAGCATCAAAATCATCTGTCATAGCAATTACAAATTAGAGCTGTCAGCAGGAAGTTGCATAGTCTAGGCCGTTTCAATTTTTGTATCAGCTAAGCTAACACTATCTACTTGAGATTAAGTTAAATCAAGTACAAAACTCAATCCCCTAAAGTTTTTTATAGGAAAAAGCATCAATGAAAACTCACTCCTCAGTAAAATTTCTGCCACAATTCCCTAAGCAAAACCAGACTCAAGCCAATAACCGCACCAGACAAACGATCGCGATCGTCGCCTTAATTGCGTCATCTGCGGTTGGTATGGCTAGTTGCGGCAGCAGCAGCCAAATGAATCGAGCAAGGCAAAATGAAGCAAATATGCCAACAGCAGGGGCTCCAATGCCATCTCCAGCAGCACCACAGGCAGCAATGGATGCAACTTCACCTTCGGAGACACAAGCAACAGCAGAAAAACCCAAATCACGTCCTCAACTAATTAAAAAAGCAGAAATAACCCTTGTTGTCAAATCCATTGATGAGAGTACGCGAACAGTCTCTAATCTTGTCCAAAAACAGCAAGGTGACATCTTAGGTTTTCAAAACCAAAAACCGCCAGATAGCAGTATTCGTCATACTGCCTCAATGCAAATTAGGGTTCCTGAAGAAAAGTTAGAAACCACATTAAACGCTCTCGCAAAACTAGGAAATGTACAAAACCGTTCTCTTACAGCCCAGGATGTTACAGATCAATTAGTTGATAGTGAAGCCAGACTGCGAAATCTGCGTAAATCAGAAGAAATGGTCTTAAAAATTATGGATAGATCCGGCTCTATTAGCGACGTACTCAAAGCTTCTCAAGAATTGAGTAATATCCGGGAGTCAATTGAACGCATTGACGCTCAGTTAAAAAGCTTACGAAATCAAGTAGCTTACTCCACTATTAATCTTAATTTAGAAGCAGCAGTTTCTGCCACACAAACCCCCGAACCTTCTCTAGGTTTGCGCGTACAAGAATCATGGGGAAAGGCGACTCATTCTGTGAGTGAATTTACTCTGAGTTTGTTTGCTTTAAGTCTTTGGTTATTAGCCTATAGCCCTTATTTGCTGCTAATTACTGCTGCGGCTTACGGCTTTAATCGATTTCGGAAACAGCAGACTATTCCTCCTGTTAAAGATCGAAATCCGCCCGCTTCTAATTAAATCAATACTTACGCATAGAGTCTCAGAAACCGGGTTTTTCAGATCGTATGTGGGTTAAAACGAAGTATTTTTGTCAAAAAACCCGGTTTCTTTGGTTGGGTGCGTAAATCCTGTTATTATTTAGCGCGACTGCATAGATGTACCACCAGCAAACCAATCATGGACATAACGCAGAAACTTTTCCACAAAAATAACCACCAAGGATGCCACCAAGCTCCTGTTTGCACTTCCACAATATCTGATAACCCGAATAAGAAAAAAGTAAAAGTTGCAATTAGGCGGTGAATCCGCATTTTTCCAGTTTCTTTAGCTGCTGATATTGCAAATCCTATGGCAAATAATCCCCAAATCGCCGCTTCTATATAATTACCATATTCGTAAATAGCCTGTAACAATTTTACCTGAGCCTGCGCCGCTTCTGGCGAACTGGGATCGGAGATAGCATTCCACCCCCAAACGCCAAAACCAGCCAATATAATCGACAAAATCGACAGCCTCACTCGTGCAGCCGATGAAACACTGAAAAAGTGTTTCCGTTTGCTTAGTTTCGCCATAAAATTTGTATTTATTTATATCTAATGGTAGATGTGTAGTGTAAATTTAGCAACTATGCTCCGATATAAATTTACAGAATGAAAAATCTGTCACATTATTTAGCTTTGTTGGGGATAATCGTTCTCGGAACTGCGCTGCGGTTTTGGCATTTGGACTTGAAACCTCTGTGGATGGATGAAGTCATTACTACTTTGTTTAGTTTGGGGAAAAACTACAATGATATTCCCTTAGATTTAGTATTCCCCCTCAATTATTTGGAGTCAATCTTTACCCTCAAACCGGGAGTAACTTGTTCTCAAATTGCCTATACAGTTGCCACTCAGTCTACCCATCCACCACTATTTTTTTGCTTAATGTACCAGTGGCTAAATTTTTTTCATGTTGACTCATTGCATTCGCTTACGTGGAAACTACGAGCTTTACCAGCATTAGCAGGAGTTGTCACAATTGCAGCTATTTATTACCTCAATCGCGTTGGATTTTCTCCCGCCGCAGGTCTTGCCGGAGCAGCGATTATGGCCGTTTCTCCTTTTGCCGTTTACCTTTCGCAAGAAGCCCGCCACTATACTTTGCCAATGCTACTAATTACTTTGGCACTTCTGGGATTTATCCAAATACAGCAACATTTATCTCGTCAAGAACAACCCAGTCATTTTCTTTGGTTTTTCTGGATAGTAATTAATAGTATTAGTTTCTATGTTCACTACTTCTCAATCATTGCTTTTTGCGCTCAAGTGATAATTTTAATAATTAATAAAGGAGAGAGAAAAAAGAATCAAGAACCAGGAATAAATCGCAACGAAAAAACAATAAGATTGAATGCAATAGATAGGAATAAGAAGCTAGAAAAAAAACTGCCTATTTCTATCCTCTCCACTTCTTCCTATCGTGCCTTTTCTTTGTCTCCTAGTATTCCTCTCTTACTATTACCTTTTGCTTTTTTGATACCTGGAATAATGACACTAATTGGCTATTCTAGGCAAAGTGAAACTGACTGGTTAAAACTTGTTAATCCGATTGCTCCCCTCTACCAAACTCTGGCTGGATGGGTAGTTTTTTACATTGCCTTACCTGTAGAAAAGCAACCTCTCTGGGTTCAAGTACCAGCCGCTATTTTAATGATTATATTCGTAGGCTGGTTGGGGTGGAACCTCTGGTTAAATGTTAAACAAATCGGCTCTTGTTGTCAAACAAAGATGGCGACAAAGATGCTAGTAGATTTTATTGTTGTTGTATTAATATTTTTTATTGTTATCGTCTATATCTTTGATAAAGATATTACTCTAGCTCCCCGCTACAATTACGTTTACTTCCCAGCATTATGCGCTCTTTTAGGAGCAACCTGTATTCGCGAGCGCAAAATCAAACTTGAAGAGCGTAAATTTACTTACTCATTTTTTATTATTTTATTAGTTGGCATTCTCAGTTCAGTATTTGTCACCTCAAATTTTGCCTTTCAAAAACCTTACCACCCTCATAAAGCTGTAAAAGATATGAGCATAAATTCAGCTATTCCCCTTTTGGTGGCAGTAGGATATAATAATTTTCAGGACGTGGCTTTAGGACTGAGCTTTGCCCTAGAACTCCGCAAAGTCTCTCCCCATAGTACCCCTGATGTCTACCTCGCTTTTTTACAGCGAAATAATCTTGATATTGCACCTCCTATTAGCGGGTATCAAAGTGTATGGCAAAGTCTCTCTAGGTTGCAAAACTTGCCAGCAGGAAAGCTCAATTTGTGGGTTGTTGGTGCTGGATTAGGGCAACAAGACTATCCGCTTCATTTGTCACTTTCTGGCAAGTCGTCTGAAAGTTATGAAGCGGAAAGGATCTGTAATATTGACCTTAATCATTACCACACTGTGGGTGTATCCTATCAACTCTACCGCTGTTATTGATCGAAAGTAATTGATATTTACTTCTTTCTTTTCCCTTCTTCCTTCTTCTTTCTGCTATAATTTGGTAAGTTTAAAGGTTTGACAGCTTAGCCATCGATTAAAATAGATATAAATAACATCTATATGGGCAACCTAATAGATAGAGCTCAGCCGCACTCCCCACTAGGCGAATGCGCTCAAATTATTGCCATCTACCGTGAGGCGAAAAGCCATGAACACCCTCCCACCAACAGCCAAACCCCGTTCCCGCTATCAGGCAATTAGAGAACTAGGTCGCCATCCAGAAGCAGGTCGAATTACCTATCTTGCCAAGGATAATTTAACCCAAAATCCAGTCACTATCAAGCAATTTATTTTTGGAAAACCAGGTTCCGAATGGGCGGGATTCAAAGCATACCAAAACGAAATTGAAACCCTTCAAAAACTCTCTCATCCCGGTATACCCTGCTGTCTTAATTCCTTTGAAATCCCCAATGGTTTAGCTTTGGTATGGGAATACAAAGAAGCAAAATCATTAGGGGAAACACGCATTTGGAACCCGGAAGAAATCAAGCAGGTAACGGTTGATCTATTGGAAATCCTCATCTATCTGCAAACTCAGACTCGCCCAGTAATTCATCGAAATATCAAGCCAGAAAATATCTTAATAGACGAGGATTTTAAGGTTTATTTAGTTGACTTTAGTTTGCCAAATATTCAGGGGAAACAAGCTGTTATCGATAATAGTACCGCTGGAACAGTTGGTTTCATGCCCCACGAACAACTCCGCAATAACGAACTCACACAAGCTACAGACCTCTATAGTATAGGAGCAACCCTAGCTTGCTTATTGTCTCAGAAACCATCCAGCCAAATTAAAACCTTATTTGATACCCAAGGTCGGATTAATTTTCAAAATTTAGTTTCCAAACAGATTAGCTTCCCTTTTATTCAATGGTTAGAAAAAATGATGGAAGCTTATGCTATCCAACGCTATCCCAGTGCTACCGCTGCCTTAGAAGCCCTTAATAAAATTGAGATCGAACGTTTACCAGAAGTTAGAATTAGTCACGAGCGACTGGAATTTAAACCAACAAAATATGGTGAGATTGTCGCTCAAAGTATTACAGTTAGCAACTCCATTCCTGACACTATCTTAAAAGGGGGTTGGGAAGTTGCTTATCATCCGAAAGAACCCAATCGCCGCAGTGGTTACAAGCCTTGGATTACCTTTGAACCAAAACAATTTGAAGGCAATCGCGTTAAATGCGAAGTAATGGTTGACACCAGTCAATTGCTGGCAGATAAAACTTATGAACGCCAGATTTTATTGAATGCCATCGCCTCATCACCAACTCACTCTGTAAATATTCAGGTTAAAACGCCTAAACTCGCTCCCAATTTATTGCCTAAGCCGTCTTTAGCTGTGTTATTTATAGTGGCTTTAGCTGTGGGATTCCTAGAAAGTTTGATAGTAGGACAGCAGCCGCAAAATTTAATAGGATTTATGGCTTGGATAGGTATAACTTTAGGAACTGGAACTGGGTTTATAGGTGGATTAGCAGGAGCCTTTGGCTCTATCCCTATACTGGGGAGTACGGTGAGTACCACAGTAGTTTATCAATATCGCTTTGGCTATAAATCTTCTCTTGGGTTCGTACTTGGTTTTGTAATTGGAGCGGCGACAGGGTATATTATTAGGCATAAGTTGGGGAGGTCGCTATCAGGAAATTTATCTGGTTTTCGGACAGGAATGTATTCAACAGGTGGACTGATTTCCTGTTTAATTGCAGCTTTTGGCTTGACTATGGGAATTGCAATTCAAGCTGGCTTTGTGAATTTATTTGCCCTGGTGGGATTAGCATTAACAGGGCTGCCATTAGCCTATTTGATTTTTACTCAATATCAAATCCTTACTAACTATCGTCAGGCGGTCAAACATCTAATTAAGCCATGATTACTGTTAACAATTCAGGAATTAGGCGAAAATATCCGTAACGCCGCCATCTTGGCGGTGATATATGTCCGGCAAATTACTTACGATGCTGTCATTGCGAGCGAAGCGAAGC
>NZ_JAQMUA010000029.1:0-5771 GCF_028330895.1 Kamptonema animale CS-326
GCGGTAAAGTCACCGCCAAGATGGCGGCGTTACAAATGAAAACGCCCAGTCATGCTATTATCAATTTGGCAATTCTTGGTAAACCCCAACTGCCGCAAGCTAATCTGCTAATCGTAATTGGCGGAATTTTACCGGATATCCCGATATTTCTCTTCTATTTTTGGGCGAAATTCATAGTTCGCCTGCCCGATAGCAAAATTTGGTCAGAAGCTTACTATGAGCCTGTTATCCAAAATGTTATTGCCCTCTTTCATTCTATTCCTCTTGCGGCTATTGGCTGGTTGATTGCCTATTATTTCGGTTGGCAACAAATGCAAATTATTTGTATCAGCATTATCCTGCATTGTTTGGGAGATTTACCCGTTCATAATGATGATGCTCATAGGCATTTTTTTCCTTTCAGCAATTACCGTTTTATCAGTCCGATTTCTTATTGGGATAGAAAGCATTACGGCGCAATTGTTGCCTTTGTGGAAATGTTGCTCGTGGTGGTGGCAACATTACGAGTGTTTCCTTTTGTCAACTCCTATATTGGTAAAATTTTGCTGATTTTAGTTAATAGTTTTTACTTGATTTCGTATTTCTAGGATGGCGGTGTTACGAAACCCTGGATAAGTCTTAAAATTTCAAGACCTCCGAATATTAAAACAGCACCAATCTTGCCGCCGCCACAATGTCGCCACTACCCAACCATGCTGCTCTAAAGTATCAGCAATAGGCTTAGCTTGTTCTAGTAAAATTCCGCTAAGAACTCCCCAAGTAGTGGGTTTAGAAATTGCCTCAAACTGGGGAATCAAATCAATAATAACTTCTGCTAAAATATTGCACATCAAACCGTCAACAGGGCCATCAATCGTTTTTATCAAACGATCGATCGTACCCTCTTCTACATTTAACTGGTGAGAGAGAATCCGGTTAAGTTTACGATTGCTAATAGCAGCACTTACCGCCAAGGGATCTGTATCCACAGCATAGGCTTTTTTAGCTCCTAATAAGACTGCTCCAATTGATAAAATTCCCGATCCGCAACCAATATCAGCTATGACAGGAGCATTTTCATCTGAGCCAAAACCGAGCCGCATTTCTAAGGACTCTAAACATAACTGAGTTGTCGCATGAGTACCTGTGCCAAAAGCCATGCCGGGATCTAAACGTAGCAAAAGCCTTTCTGAATTTGTTGGTACTGGTAGCCAAGCGGGGTAAACTAAAAAGCGATCGCCAATTTCTTGAGGTTGCCAGTGTACTTTCCAACTGCTGGCCCAGTCTTCTTCATCAATTAAATTCCACTGAGTAGCGGGTAGTGATAAACCCGAACAAAGAGCATCTTGGCGCAGATACAAAGAAAGAGCTGCTAAATCTAGTAAACCTGCCTGTTCTTCCGGCAAGTAAGCTGATATTAAACAGTAATTATTTTTCATCTCGCTGGCAGTTCCGCGACAGCCAAAATTTTCCAAACGCCAGAAGATTATATCTTCTAACCCTGGATCGCAAATAACTCGAATTTCCCACCAGCTATGTGCCATAAATTAATTAAAAATTAAAAATTAAAAATTAAAAATTGGGATGCTGCATTTTTAATTTTTAATTTTTAACTTTTTATTGCTAAAGAGTTACCGTGTAAGCATCTCGAATACCTGCAAGTTTGATAATCTCGGCCAATATTCCTTCTGGCAGAGGATCATCAAGGCTCAGTACCATTACTGCATCTCCGCGCACGATTCTGCGACCTACTTGCATACTGGCAATATTGACATTAAAACTGCCCAATAGGGAACCAAGTTTGCCAATAATTCCTGGCATATCGCGGTGCAAGGTAAATAACATATGGCGACTAGGAGAAACGTTCACGGGGAATTCATCGACGCTGGTGATCCGAATTTCATCTTCACCGAGTACGGCACCGGTGACGGTGTGCTCGCCGAGAGTTCCTTTAGCTTCTAATCGCAAAGAGCCTGCGTAGTCGCGGACGGAGGCATCTCGTGTCTCGATTACGCGAATGCCGCGCTCTTTGGCTTCGATGCTGGCATTGACGTAGTTTACTCGTTCGCGCAGTGCTTGAGATAGGAGGCCTTTAAGGGCGGCCACGACTACTGGCTGACTTTGATTGTTGGCAAGTTCTCCTTGGAGGAGAACATTCAGGTAATCGACTCGTCCTCCTGCTAGCTGACTGACCAAATTGCCGAGGGTTTCAGCTAATTGCAAGTAAGGTCTGAGCTTTTCGATCGCATCCGGGTAGATGCCAGGAATATTCACCGCAGACCGGGCTGGCAGGCCCAGGAGCACGTCTCGAATTTGTTCGGCGACATCGATCGCGACATTCACCTGAGCTTCCGCTGTCGAGGCTCCTAAGTGGGGTGTGAGGATGGCTTTTTGACCGAGCGATCGCAGCGGTGAATCAGCTTGTAGGGGTTCGTTTTCGTAAACATCTAAAGCTGCACCCGCAATTTGACCCTCTTCTAAAGCTTTTGCTAAGGCTGTTTCGTCGATGATACCGCCTCTGGCACAGTTGATAATCCGGGCGGTAGGCTTCATCTTCTCCAAGACTTCAGCGTTAATCAGGTGATAAGTTTCTGGAGTTTTGGGAATGTGCAGCGTGATGTAGTCGGATTCACGCATGAGCAATTCTAACTCTACCAATCTACAGCCAATCTGTTCGGCGCGTTCGGTGGAGATGAAGGGGTCATAAGCTAGCAATTTCATCCCCATCGCTTTGGCGGCGGCGGCGACATGAGAACCAATTTTGCCTAAACCGACGATACCGAGAGTTTTTTTATAAACTTCAACGCCCATAAAGCGATTGCGTTCCCACTTGCCGTTTTTCACGGAGTGATCGGCATCGGGGATGTAGCGGGAGATAGCTAACATCATCGCGATCGCGTGTTCGGCGGCCGCGATCGTGTTACCTTCTGGGGAATTGACAACTACGATACCTTTGCGAGTAGCAGCGGGTACGTCTACATTATCGACCCCCACGCCAGCCCGGCCGATGATTTTAAGCTGATTGGCTGCTTCAATTATTTCTTTAGTAACTTGGGTGCCGGAACGGATCATCAGAGCGTCATACTCTGGGATAATTCGCACCAGTTCCTCTAGTGGTAAACCAGTTTTTACATCAACTTGAGCAACTTGGGACAGAATATCAAGTCCAGCAGCATCAATGGGATCGGAGACAAGAACCTTTGGCATAGCAGGTGGGGCAAAGTAAACAAAGCTTTCCGCAGTATGCAATTGTATCTGTATCAGGGGTCTATGTACTGCCTTTTGCTGGAAAGATTTTAGCTTTCCCTTGAAAATTCCATTTAAAATCCCTCAACTCCTTACCTAGTAAGTCTTTTATCGCTATAATTCATCATGGGACTTACGCAAAAGTATCTGTAACGCCGCCCTCTGGATGGTAAAGATACCGCCAAGATGGCGGCGTTACGCGGTATTGCGTAAATCCTGTTTTCCTTCGGGGCCAATGCTGGCGGTGCTGCTGAATGTGATAGTGTCATCATTTATGGGATCTAGTGCGATCGCGCATCATAGCAGTTTGCAATTGGGTGAGGCATAACCTTTTAATTACCAATTACCAATTACCAATTACCCATTACCAATTACCCATTACCCATTACCAATTACCCATTACCAATTACCCATTACCAATTACCCATTACCAATTTTAGTTATGAATTATCTAGTTGCCATACTCCCCGACCGAATTCAAGCCGAAGCTGCTTATTCTGCCCTGGAAAAAGAAGGCTTGCCCATGAAGCAAATTAGCATCTTAGGCAGAGGCTATAAAAGCGCTGATGAATATGGCTTAATTGACCCCAAAGAACAGGCTATCAAACAAGCTAAATTCATGGCAATTTGGCTTGTACCCTTTGGATTTTTTGCAGGATTTTGTTTTAGCTTGATTACTGGCTTAAAGACTTTTGCCTTTGCCGGTGAACTTGGCGATCACGTCATCGGCGGTATTTTAGGAGCTCTTTCTGGAGGACTGGGAAGTCTTTTTGTTGGCGGCGGTGTTGGTTTAGTATCTGGCGACGCTTTACCTTATCGTAACCGCTTAAATGCAGGCAAATATTTGGTAGTTGTTAATGGCAATGAAACTCTCACCCGCCAAGCTACAATTATCCTCCGCCAATTCGATCCTGAAAATATTCAAGGTTACTCTGATTCTAATATTTTTAGTTGAGCAGATACTCAAAAAATAGTATGAGGGCAGTGTGTTAAAGATCAAAACTGAACGCCTGGAACTAATTCCTTATTCACTGGAAGTTGCAGAAGCCGCAATCGCTGACAAATATCAGATAGAAAAGCTCTTAAATGTCAAGATTCTTAGCGATTGGCCTTGGTCAGAGGTAGAGGAAGTTTTACCCTTTTTTGCTCAATTAGCTGCCGATCCTTTACAGTTAGGTTGGGGCGCTTGGTTAATGATTCATACTAGAGAAAATACTATTATTGGCGATTTAGGCTTTGGTGGCAAAAATGAACAGGGAATAGTTGAAATGGGTTACAATGTTCTGCCTGCTTATCAAAACCAAGGTTACGGTTTTGAAGCGGTACAAGCACTGGTTAATTGGGCATTAACTCAACCAAATTTACATAAAATTACCGCGACTTGCCCTCAAGACCATTTAGCATCAAAACGGATTTTAGAAAAAGTGGGAATGCAATTAAAAAGTTGTGAAGAAGGTTTATTAAAATGGGAAATGGCGCTATAATATACTTTTAAGAATTACGCAAAACTGTTTGTAATGCCGCCTCTGGGCGGTATCTTTACAGCAACCAAGGGCGGCGTTACATAAAATGAAAGCAAGCTACCTTAATCTAAAATCAGAAGATGTTACCAAGAGAAGAACTGTTAAAAGGAATTGAAAATCGCGAGTGTGTGGCCCGTGCGATCGACCAAGCTGAGCAAGCACTCAAAACTTGGGAAATTAGCATGACTGATTTTCTCTCTCCCCCTGAGTTAGCGGAGACACAAAAGGTATTTAGTCGATTAACAGAAGTACAACTAATTGCTTGGGGAGGCTATCCACAGGCGGAACGCCAAAGACTTGCGATCGCGCGTTCTGAAATTCCTTTAGACAATTATAGCGTAAGTGTTGCAGCCTTAGAAATAGCTGGTAATTTCCTCTTTGATACCGCATCTCACCGCGACTTTTTAGGATCTATTTTGGGTTCTGGAATTGTCCGAGAAAAAACTGGCGATATCAT
Organism: Kamptonema animale CS-326; assembly: GCF_028330895.1. Taxonomy (NCBI): domain Bacteria; kingdom Bacillati; phylum Cyanobacteriota; class Cyanophyceae; order Oscillatoriales; family Microcoleaceae; genus Kamptonema; species Kamptonema animale. Next base: position 5,206 of record NZ_JAQMUA010000029.1, read on the forward strand.
CGTTTTAGGGGAAAGGGGAGCACAAGCAATAGTTGTGCCGGAACTGGTAGAATATTTAGAGATGCACTTAAAGCAAGTTCGTTCTGTTCCCGTACAAATTCAGCGGATAGAGTTGAGCGAACTTAAGATTAAGGAACCTAAAAAGAAGGAATTAACAACAGTAGAAGCATCAATGAGATTGGATGCGATCGCATCTGCTGGATTCGGGATGTCTCGTAGCAAAATGGTTGATTTAATTGAAGGCGGAGATGTGCGAGTTAACTGGAAAGATATCAGCCAATCTAGCCATATTATTAAGTCGGGAGATTTAGTTGCCATTCGTGGTAAAGGGCGATTAGAAATTGGGGAAGTGATGGTTACGAAAAAAGACCGTTATCGCATACAGTTAACTCGGTATATTTAAGAAGAAGGGACTAGGGGCTAGGGACTAAGGACTAGGGAAAGATGGGGAGGATGAGGGAGATGGGGAGAATTTTTCCCAATTAGCCATTAGCCATTACCAATTACCAATTAGCCATTACCAATTACCAATTACCAATTACCAATTACCAATTACCAATTACCAA
>NZ_JAQMUA010000366.1:0-28024 GCF_028330895.1 Kamptonema animale CS-326
ATCTATCAGTATCCCCGTCGCCGCCAGTATCAGGAGGAATACTCCCGCCGTCACAACTACAGGCGCAGCAGAGGCACGATTACATTTAGTGCAGTCGTGCGGTATTACTACTAAGACTTACGCAAATATTGCTTGTCATTGCGAGTACATAGAAGCAATATCATGAGAATTGCAATTCTTGGCTTGCAATGACATCTTTTCGTAAAAATGCGTGAGTTCTAACTACTAATTTTTCAGACAATCAAACCAAAGGAAATAAATCATGCAAGAAGCTCAAAACGACTCGCTGTTTACAGAACTGACTGCTGAAGAATCTGCCACCATTAACGGTGCTTATGGCAACTGTCGATACTCTAATTCTGAGCGCCCTGCTTACAATAGGAACCAGAACCCGCGCCAGCATTATATGTACTATCCGCGCCGGGAACGAGCATATAGAACAATGGTGGTTGTGAGATACCGTTAAAGTTCGAGATTGGCGGTATTGAAATTGTGAATTGGATAAAGCGCCTGTAATTTTATAGGTGCTTTTTTCTGATTGGGTAATGGGTAATAGGTAATGGTTAGTGGTTAGTGGTTAGTTGTTCGTCGTTAGTGAAAATCGGTAAAACATATAGAACTTACGCACCCAACCAAAGAAACCGGGTTTTTGAGAGAATCTGTGGGTAACAACGAAGTATTTTCGTCAAAAAACCCGGTTTCTGGGACGACCTGCATAAGTCCTAATAATTAAACGTAAATTACCAGTTAACAGTTAACAGTTAACAATTACCAATTACCAATTACCAATTACCAATTACCAATTATAAATGTTAGACCTGATTCCATTTTTCCAGGGTACGCCCTCCTACGGGCAAGTAAATCGTTTTATGAAATATCAAGTTGTTCTACAGCAAAGTGAAGAAGATTGTGGAGCCGCTTGTCTTGCTTCTGTTGCTAAATATTATGGTAGAATCTTCCCAATTAGCCGCCTACGAGAAGCCGTAGGAACTGGTCAACAAGGAACGACTTTATTAGGTCTAAAACAGGGAGCTGAGACTATTGGTTTTAATGCGCGATCTGTACGAGCAGCACCTACTATTTTAGACCAGCTCGATGGAGCACCTTTACCAGCAATTATTCACTGGTATGGTACTCACTGGATAGTTTTGTATGGTAAGCAGGGGAAAAAATATGCGATCGCCGATCCCGCAGTAGGAATCCGCTACATTTCTAAACAAGAGTTAATCGAAGGTTGGACAGATTGGGTTTGCTTGCTCCTTGAACCAGATCCAGATAGATTTTTTGCCCATAATTATGACCAGCAGTCGGCAAGTTCTCTACAAAGGTGGCTAAGGCGAACTTGGACTTATCGTAAAGTTTTAATTGAAGCATTAATACTGAACATTGTCTTAGGTTTACTTTCCATTGCTTCACCTTTTCTGATTCAAATTCTCACTGATGATGTCCTCGTTCGCGGCGATACTCAACTGCTGGCTAGTGTCGCGATCGCAGTTGTCATTATGAACATTTTCAGTAGCAGCTTAGAATTAGTACAGTCAAATTTAATTGCCCACTTTTCCCAACGCCTAGAACTAGGATTAGTGATGGAATTCGGACGCAAGTTTCTGCGATTGCCTTTAAGTTTCTATGAATCTAGACGCAGTGGAGAAATTATTAGTAGATTAAACGATATCCAAGAAATTAATCAATTGGCTTCGGAAGTATTGGTGAGTTTACCTAGCCAATTTTTTATGGCTATAGTTTCCTTAGCTTTTATGCTCATGTATAGCGTACAGCTCACCTTTGCGGCTACGATCGTAGCAGTTTTAATGACATTATCAACTCTAGCTTTTCTCCCCATCCTCAGACAAAAAACTCGTAGTTTATTGGTTTTAGAAGCTGAAACGCAAGGTGTGATGGTCGAAACTTTTAAGGGTGCTTTAACTCTGAAAACTACTAGCAGCACTCAACAATTTTGGGAAGAATTACAAAGCCGCTTTGGTCGTCTAGCAAATCTTACTTTTCGTACTATGCAAATTGGGATTATCAATAATATTTTTTCGGGATTTGTGAGTGGTTCAGGTAGTATTGGGTTGCTGTGGCTAGGCAGCGGATTAGTGATTAATAAGGAATTGAGTATTGGTCAATTGCTAGCTTTTATCAGCATGAATCAAAATGTGACAGCGTGGGTGAATACATTAGTCGGATTTGCTGATGAAATTACCCGCGTTCAGACTGCGACAAGTCGCTTAGCGGAAGTGATCGATGCTACGCCAGAAACCCAAGGTGACGCTGATAAACCTTTTGTAGAAATTGCCAATCGCCATAATATTGTTTGTAGTAGTATTAATTTTCACTACCCTGGTAGAATTGACCTGCTAGAAGATTTCTCTGTTACTTTACCAGGTGGTCAAGCGATTGCTTTGATTGGCCCTTCTGGTTGTGGAAAAAGTACCTTAGCTAAAATTATTGCTGGCTTGTATCCTTTGCAATCTGGTAATATTAGAATCGGTATTTATAATTTGCAAGACCTTTCTCTCGATTGTCTTAGAAAGCAGGTGGTTTTAGTTCCTCAAGAAGCACATTTTTGGAGCAGGTCTATTTTAGAAAATTTCCGTTTAGGAAATCCAGAGGTTCCCTTTGAAGAGATTGTTAAAGCTTGTAAAATTGCGGGTGCTGATGAATTTATTAGCAAATTACCTGAGAAATATCAAACTATTTTGGGGGAATTTGGCGCGAATATTTCTGGGGGTCAGCGGCAAAGATTAGCGATCGCACGCGCCATTGTCAACAACCCACCAATTTTGATTTTAGATGAATCTACTGCTGGGCTAGATCCCGCGACTGAAACTCAAGTGCTCGAACAGTTATTACTGCACCGCTGGGGGAAAACTACGATTTTGATTAGCCACAGGCCGAGAGTGATTAATCGAGCTGATTGGATTGTGATGTTAGATCGAGGTCGCTTGAAGCTGGAAGGATCGGTGGAGAAGTTGCGATCGCTCCCTGGCGAACATTTGGATTTTTTAAATCCTTAACTAAGATTTTTGTCCCCCTGCTTTGGGAAAAGGCGGCTGTTTCACTCTCAGGAAAATCAGGATTTTGTAAAGGTCGTACCTCCGTGCCCCCTGCTCCATCTACCAGGGCAACCACGGGGGATGGCTTCTACAATTCTTGTCAGAGCTTATTAATATTAGTTCTTAATTAGCTCAAATTACTTAAAAACTACATTCTCTCTCTTGGCAAGTAGTAATTGATAATAATTTTTAAAGATATACTTGAGTTTATATAAGTTTTACTGCGAAAAATAGCTCATATTGACATTATTACCAATTACTGGGCAAAGCATCGCACTGCTGAGACTGCGTTTTTTGGCAGAGAGCCCACAGGCGTAGTTTACATCAAAAGTTGATAGTAATTTTCAATAAAAATTTTGAGGATTTACTTGACATTGCGATCCAGGTTGTTTTATTTTGACTAAGCTACTGCAAATAATTAGTGATAAGTTACTGGGTTGTTGACCACCACCTCAATTGTGGGAGGAAAACAAATTGAAACTGCGACCATTACTTCTAGAGCCTGTTGTCCACCGGCTGAATTTCTGCATGAGTTTCCTAGGCTGACTTGGGGAAAGGCAGAGTAAGAGTGAGGGGAGTGCAGTTCAATCCCCCCTTCACTCTTAAAGATGGCGTAGCACCTCAACTATTTAGGTGTGTGATGTGAACAAAAAACTGCGTGTACCGTTTTTCTGCCTAGCGCTGCTCAGTATTGGCATCATGCCAGTCGCTGCGACGATGCCAAAAGATTTCTCTGAGGGTACTGACTTAGATCCAAGTGAAACTAAATCCGCGATCGCACAGCAGACACTCTCACCTCTGGCAATAAATCGCGAGTTAGAGGAAGATCGACCATTGGTGGCGATCGCAAAACAAACACCACCAGAACCACAAATCTTAGATAAATCTCAACTTAGAACTGGGAAGTTTCAAGGAAAAATACTGGTAGATAGCGAAAATCAGAAACTAAATTCCGATTGGGCACTGGAGATCTCGGACGTAGAGAATCCCAAAGTAGAGAATTCCGAAGTAGAGCATCCCGAAGCCGCATTAGCAGCAGAAACACCATTACCAACAACAGAAATTCCGCGACTAAATGAAATCGAGCGCCCTAAAACCCGTGTTAACGATCTATTTCAGCGATCGACACCAACGTTTACAGGCCGGGATCGTCCTGTACAAATCTCTCAATCCCTTGTACAAGTAAGTGGTGTGCAGCTAAATCCAACTGCTACAGGTTTAGAAGTCATCTTAGAAACAAAAGAAGGGCAAATTTTACAAGCCGTTACGAGGACAGACGGCAATAGCCTGATTGCTGAAATTTCTAATGCCCAACTGGTATTACCAGAAGGCAGCGAATTTCGTGCTGAGAATCCAAATCAAGGAATTAGTTTAGTCACAGTAACTCAGTTAGATGCTAATCGGATCGAGGTGAGGGTTACGGGAGAAACAGCAGTACCTTCCGGACAAGTAGTAAATAGCGATCGCGGTTTAGTTTTCAGCCTCATCCCAGCCGATCCCCAAGAAATTTCAATCGTCGTCACTGCCACGCGCACAGAAGAAACCACTTTAAACGTATCCCGCTCCGTAACAGTCATCAATCGCGAACAAATTCAGGAACAGGCAGCAACAGCCAGAGATTTACAAGATATTCTCGGCAAATCTGTTCCGGGATTAACACCACCTAGAGAGCAACAATATGGCCCCACATTGCGAGGTCGCCCCCCTTTAATTTTGATCGATGGTGTTCCCATGAGTGGGAATTTTACCACAGGTTTTATTAGAGATTGGAGAACAATTGACCCCAGCGCAGTTGAGCGCATCGAAGTTGTTAGAGGGCCTAGCGCCATTTACGGTGACGGAGCAACTGGGGGTGTCATCAACATTATTACTCGCAGAGCCACCCAAAGATTTACAGCTACCAGTCAAGTTGGCGTTAACGCCTCTTTAACGCATCCAAGTGACAGTTTTGGCTATAACCTTCAACAGTCAATTGCGGGCAGAGAAGGTAATTTTGACTACCTAGCGAGTTTCGGGCTCTCAACAACGGGTGACTTTTTTGATGCACGGGGCGATCGCATTCCCCTATTTGATTCCGGTGCATCCAACAGCCGCAGCATTAATATTTTAGGGAAAGTGGGTGTCGATCTCACTGAAGAGCAACGCTTGCAGGTAACGTTCAATCATTTTTACGACCCGCAAAACTACAGTTTTATTTCCGATCCCATAGTTGACACTCTTCCAGGTCGGCAAAAAGCACGTGCTTTAGAAGTCGGAAGGCTAAGATTTATCGACACTTCTGGCCCGGGAAATGTCAGTTCTGCCGCTACTCTCAATTACACTAATCAAAACTTATTTGGTAGTCAATTAGGATTCCAAGCATACTACCGCAGCACTGAAAGTAGGGGAGCATTTTTTGACGTTCGCGCCTTCGAGCCGGAAAACGAATTCCCATTATTACGTTCCGTGCAAATGTCAGAGCGATTTGGAGGGCGGCTGCAAATAGAAACGCCGCTATTTGAAACAGCGAGTTTGCTTTGGGGAGCAGACTACTCCAGCGAAGATATTTCGGAAACTAACGATTACTTCGACAAAGAAGAGTTTGATAACAACGGTTCTCGCGTTTTGAAAAAAATTAGAGATCGCACTGTTTCTCCAGTTTTCAATATTGAAAGCTTAGGACTTTTTGCTCAAGCACAGTGGAATATTAGCAACCGTTTGATATTAAGCGGTGGTCTACGCCACGATCGATTTAGAGTTACCGTTCCTACCTACATAAATGCTGACGATAATAACATCGGCGGGGGTAGCCGGAACCTTAACGGCACGGTTTTTAATGGCGGTGTTGTCTTCAAAGTCACTCCAGATTTTAGCTTATTTACCAACTTTTCTCAAGGCTTTTCTGTCCCAGATATTGCCCGCCTGTTGAGGAGACCTCCCGATAATTTTGATTTTGGCAATGACTTAGAATTAACTGAGCCAATCAAAGTTAACAACTACGAAATAGGAATACGTGGTGAGTGGCAGAGCGTACAAGGTTCTCTCTCTGTATTTTACAGTAAATCGGAATTAGGAGGAAGCGTAGTTTTTGACGATCCAACTAAATCTGGTCGCCTTGTCCGTGCACCGAGGCGCGACTACGGAATAGAAGCTGCTATTGATTGGCAACCATCAGAAGGTTGGCAACTTGGCGGAACTGTGAGTTATACCGAAGGTGAGGAGAAACTCGATCCCAATGGCAAATATTTAGCAATCAGCAGTTTTGATATTTCACCATTGAAACTGACAGCTTATGTGGAACATCAAACGACTTCTAGCTGGGGGAATAGATTGCAAGTGTTGTATGTAGGCGATCGCGATCGCGCTTTCAATGATGGAGTAGAATCTATCCCAATTGAAAGTTATTTAGTAGTTGACTACATTAGCACTCTGAAGTTAGGGCCAGGAACTCTCATTGTTGGTATTGAGAATTTGCTTAACAATCAATATTCTACTGCCACTTCGCAATACATTGGGGGTTTTGCAGATTCTAGCAATTTTACTGCTAGAGGCAGAACCATCAGTGTTAACTACCGCTTTACATGGTAAAGCAATAAGTAGAAGGTTTAATTATAGCAAATAACAAGGCGGTTAAAACATTCTGAGTTCCTAAAACCGTTCGGCTGACGCGGACGGTGAAGCTCTTAATTCTACTTCCTTGTTTCCCTAATCCCTAGCCCCTAGTCGTTAGCTATATGTCCTGCTACATTGTTAACACTCTCGCTAGATTTTTCAATGGCATTTAAGGACTGGCGAACGCTTTCGTTGTCATCCTGTTTAAAGATCCGATGTTGTACTAAGTGGAATTTGTAACCCGTGACATTCCCATTCAGAACTGCAATCGCAGTCTTAGCAGCCTCATAGCCAACCTTCCGCCCAGACTGGTCGATAATTAACTCCAACGGGCGGTTAGGGTTGAGCAATAGCTCCGCTTTATCCTCAGTCAAATTTGACATTCCAAATACAAACACCTTACCGTCTAAATTCAACTCCTCCACTGCTTGAAGAGCGACATCAGTAGCAGCGTTAGAACCTCCCCAGAGAATATTAATTGTTGGATTCTCTTCCAGCAGTCTTTTTACTTCTGGCACAGCCGACCTCACTGCTGCATTAGTAGAAGCTACCTCATTCCAGCGGATATTAGATGCTTTCATTGCGGCATAGAAACCCTGAAGACTTGGGTAAAAATTATCATTAGAACTACTATCTAATAGACCGATATTCACCTCCTTTCCCGACATTTTTTTCTCTATCCATTTTGCTAAATAATCACCTGAGTCGTAGCCCATATGGTAGCGATCGCTGCTATAACAAGCAAAAACGTATCTATTAGCATCTGCTTCATTCAGACAAGCCCCAACTGTCACAACTGCAACCCCAGACTCGTAGGCTTCTTGAATCGCTGTCTTAGAATCTTTAGAATCTTCTGGTGAGAGCACAATCGCATCAGTTCCATCAGTAACTAATTTTCTAATAGCTTCAGCTTCTATCTCAACCCCAGTGTCCGAATCTATAGCAACAATTTTAATTTTCCCATCTGCTGCCGCTTTTTCCATGCCTTTCTGGTATGATATAAACAGACTTCCCTTAGTACCTTTTATTAACCCAATTTGGAAAGTTTCTTGCGGCTTTTGTGTGACTTGCATTTCCCAGTTCAGATCTTTGAAGGCTTGTTCCCAATTTTTTCCTCTTTTAAGTTGATAAATTGACCAAAATTTTGTTTCTCTAAAATCCGCACCATTGAGTTTAGCTTCCCGGAGATTAGTACCCTCTCGAAGGTCAGTATGGCGCAAAGAAGCTCCTTGGAGGTTAGCCTTATATAAGTCAGCTCCTTGAAGGTTAGATCTGCTAAAATTGGCTCCCTGAAGATTGCTTCTAAAAAATTTAGCTCCCTGGATATTGCTCCAATAAATCTTAGCACCACTCAAATTAGCTAGTTTAAAATTAGCTAATCGAAGATTTGCTCTACCAAGACCGCTGTTCTGGAGATTGCTATTTTCTAAATTAGCACCTTCCAGATTTGCTCTCCAAAGTTTAGCACCTTGCAGATTTGCTCCTGCCAAATTAGCACCTTCCAAATTCGCTCCCACCAAGTTAACGCCTTCTAAATTCGCTCCTCGGAGATCTATACTTTTGAGATTAGCTCCTTCCAGATTAGCGCCTTGAAGATTTGCATAGGAAAGGTCAAATCCTTGATATTTAAAAAATAGCGGCGGCCAATGACTAAAAATTTCCCTAAGTTCTGGGTATACATAGCAATTATTGAGTTCAATTCCCTTCAATTCTGCCTTAACTGCATTCACTCCTGTGAGGCTTACGCAATCTTTATTCAATTCCCTTAAAGCATCTATTCTTGCTTTAGAATATGCCTTTTCTTTAGCATATTGAACGACTCGCTGAGCTTCATTGATAACTTGCTGGTGTCGCCGGGGAGCATCTATAAAAAATGATAGCATCGCTATCAAAAGAGTGATTTGGCTAAAAACTGTGGTTAATTTAAAAATAGATATACTTTGAAACCACGCAATAAAATCTCCAACTTTCTTATCAGCGATGGATACTGGTTTGATTACATGGTCAAACTTTGATGGAGCTTTTTTGGGCTTGCTATAATTTTCAAACATCCGACGGTAGCTCTCCGGTGGAATGTCCAAAATTTTCGCTTCTTTATTGATTGCATACTCCTGCTCAACAGAGTCGGAAATAGTAGCGATTCGATTAAAGCTATCGAGTAATATCTGCAAATTCTCTTTAAGTTTTAATTCTCCATCTTCTTGCTGTACAACTATTTCAGTTTTTGTAAGGACTGGGCCATTTTTGATTTCCGGTTCAACAGTCATTTTTTTAGATGCTCCACTTTGCCATTCATTTTGCCATAAAACTTACCACTGAAGATCTAAATTTGAAAGAGCGTCCTTTACTCTTTCGTATTCGGCTTCAATTTGTGATACCATCTCCTGCATTTCTAGAGATGCACCCGCGTTATTACCTTGAGTGGTAGCTCCCGCCTTAGACTCTAAGGCTTTGCAAAGTTCTGAGAGAGTTCTAGCACCAAAGTTACTGCTGGTAGACTTAAGAGTGTGAGCAGTTCGTTGCAAGGCGATCGCATCAGTATGGGATGCAGCTTCGTGCAAAGCTTGTAATTGTTTAGGAGTATCGGCTAAATAGCTATCAATTACATCATTTAAAAAATCTAAATCATCTTGGTTATCAATCGGAAAAAGTGACTGTAAAAGTTTACGATCGATCGCCTCTAATGTCGAATTTACACCAATTTGAGCCGGGAAACCGCCAAGGGATTGACACTGAGATAAAGCTTGGATTAGTTCGGTAAACTGAATAGGTTTACTGATATAATCATCCATACCAGCTTCCAAACATTTTTCGCGATCGCCCTGCATCGCGTTCGCAGTCATCGCAATAATTCGAGGTCGCCGTTGAATTGGCCAATGCTGATTAATGTAACGAGCAGTTTCCAAACCATCCATCTCTGGCATCTGCACATCCATCAACACAGTATCATAAGTTTTGCGTTGCAGAGCTTCCAGCGCTTCTAAACCATTGTTCGCCACATCAGCGCGGTAGCCTAATCGTTCCAGAATTCGTAGTGCGACTTTCTGATTCACCACATTGTCCTCTGCTAGCAAAATCCTCAGCGCCGAAGGCGTTGGATTTAAAGTTAGAGAAGGTGTGCGATCGCTCTCTCGGACTCGAATTTGCCCCGTTAAAACACTCAGTAATACTTCATAAAGTTGAGAAGGTTTAATCGGTTTCGTTAAGCAGACAGCCGCAGCATTCGCCACCGTGCAATTGATGGAAGTTAACAGCACGATCGGCATCCGCCTCACCTGCTCAGATTTCTGAATTTCCGAGATCAAAGTCAGGCCGTCCATTTGAGGCATTTGCACGTCCAGAATTGCCAAGTCATAGAGTTCTGACTCACTCAAACGAGCGAGGGCCTCGACACCGCTAGCCGCTTCCTGGGAAATCATTCCCCACTTCTGAGTTTGCAGCCGCAAAATCTGCCGATTAGTCGCATTGTCATCGACAATCAGCACCCGCTTACCATTTAGTTGCGGTTGTACGCCACTGAGGTACAGCCGCCGCTGACTGGGGGCCTCGGATGCTTCGATCGTGAAATGAAATGTGGAACCTTGGGGAGATGGGGAGCTCTTGAGCGAGGGAGCGGGGGAGATAGAAGACGGAAATCTCTCCTCTGCTCCTGTGCTCCCCTGCTCCCCCCCTCCTTCTGCGTTGCCACTTTCAACCCACATTGTCCCACCCATAATTTCGCATAGGCGTTTGCTGATCGCTAATCCCAAACCAGTACCGCCGTATTGTCTGGTGGTAGAGGCATCTACTTGAGAAAAGGAGTGAAATAGTCTGTTCATTTTCTCCGCAGGAATACCAATCCCAGTATCTTTGACGGCGAAGTGAATTTCGTAGAAGCTAGAGGGATGGGAACTGTTGAAATTGTTTCGTTGGGAGTGCAACGGCAAATTCTGTGAGTAGGCTTCGCCAACGCAGTTTTGAGAGATAGTTTCAGTTTGCTTTGTTCCTGGCAACACTTCGCGATCGGCAGCATTTCGCGGTTTTGAGTCAAAAGAGTCAGTAATTCTCCCCCGCTCAAGAGATCCCTCGCTCCCCATCTCCCCCGCTCCCCCGCTCCCCCGCTCAAGAGATCCCCCATTTCTGGCAGTTACAGAAACCACTACCTCGCCTTTTGCTGTGAATTTCACGGCGTTGCTGAGCAAATTAACTAAGATTTGGCGCAGTCGGCTGATGTCTCCCACGATGGTGCTGGGAACGTCGCCGTCAATGATGTAGGCTAGGTCTAAACCTTTTTCAGCGGCTTTGGGAGCAAGTAAATCAAGCGAGGCTTCGATGCAGTCGCGAAGGTCAAAGGGTTGCTCTTCTAATTCCAACTTACCGGCTTCAATTTTGGAGAAGTCGAGAATATCGTTAATCAGTGCCAGTAGTGCGTCGCCGCTAGTGCGTACTGTTTCGACAAAATCGCGCTGTTCGGGGGTTAGTGGCGTGTCTAGTAGTAAGCTGGTCATGCCGATGACGGCGTTCATGGGGGTACGGATTTCGTGGCTCATATTGGCTAAGAATTCGCTCTTAGCGCGAGTTGCGGCTTCTGCGGCATCTCTGGCTTCTTGGAGTGAGGCGATTAATTCGCTGCGCTGTTGTTCGGCTTGTTTACGATCAGTGATGTCAGTGGCGGAACCTACCATTCTTAATGGGTTTCCGGCTTCGTCCCAGGTAGCGCGACCTCGGTGTAGAATCCATTTATAATTACCGTTTTTGCACTGTATGCGGTGTTCTGTGATGTAAAAGGATGTTTTTTTGGCAAAGTGGTCGGCGATCGCGCTCCGAACTGAATCAATATCATCAGGATGGACGCGGTTTGACCATTCGTCTAAGTTGTTAGCGATCGCACCGTCTGGATCTTCTAATATCTCATTCCAGCGCGGGGAGTAAAATACTTCACCAGTTTTTATCTCCCAATCCCAAATACCATCATTACTACCTTTAAGTGCTAATTGCCAACGTTCTTCGCTTGCTTGCAAAGCAGCTTCGGCTTGTTTGCGATCGCTAATATCTTCAATGACGGCCATATTGTATTGTGGCGTACCATCGGGCGATCGTAATAATGACACAGTTAGATTCGCCCAGACACAACTCCCATCTTTGCGAATGTAGCGCTTTTCCAGCGAAAAATATGGGATTTCGCCTGCGATTAACTGTCGCATATAATCATTGTCAAGATGGAGGTCATCTGGGTGGGTAATTTCCAGGTAACTCTTGGTTATCATTTCTTCATGGGGATACCCCAAAATATCGCAATATTTTTGATTAACCAGCAGCATTTCACCGTCTAAACCTCCATGAGCGATGCCAACTGCTGCCTGTTCAAAGGTAACGCGAAATTGTTGTTCGCGTTCGTATAAAGCTACTTTGGCATAGTGGCGATCGGTAATATCATCTGCAACCCCGACAATGCGGTAGACTTCTCCCAAGGAATTTCTAATCGGAAAAGCGCGATCGTGAATCCAGCGCACCGACCCATCCCGCCTGATAATCCGGTATTCTCGATCGTATTCACCCTGAATCTGTGTTTCTACTGCGCCGATAGCGCGATCGCGATCTTCGGGATGAATGAACTCAAAAAACAATTGCGGATTTTCATAAACTTCTAAACAAGTAATTCCCCAAATTTGCTCAAAACCGGGACTAACGTAGAGAAACTGATTTTTCTGGGGATCGGTCATCCAAAAGACTTGATCGATAGTTTCTGCCATTTGCCGAAACCGTTCTCTTTCTTCAGTAATGACATCCTGAACTTGTTTACTATCAGTAATATCTCGCGCGATCGCATAAATCAATCCTTCTTCTATAAAAGGTGTAGAATTCCACGAAAGCCACTTATATGAACCATCTTTACAGCGGTAGCGGTTCTCAAAGCGTGCATTCACAATCCCATTCATTAATTTTTCTACTTCTGCAATGGTTCTAGTTATATCTTCAGGGTGAACTAATTCAATAAAAGGCGTTTTTAGTAATTCTTCTATGCTGTATCCCAGAGTTTTTTCAAAAGCTGAATTTACCCGTTTGAAATAGCCATCTCTCCCAGCGATGCAAAGTAAATCAATATCGATAGTAAAAAAGCGATCCCGCTCCAACTCTGCCTGCTTCCGCTCTGTAATATTGCGGATTACGATCAAAACTTCGGCTTCATTACTGGCTAAAATTCTTGCCTCAAAATGGCGCTTATTATTATTAACTATTAGCTCATATTCAAAACTTTGCTGTTGAGCTGTGACCAGTGCTTGCTGTATTAATTCCATCGATCTAGTAGCTATTGCCGATGGCAACACTGCGACGATATTTTTTCCGATTAATTCTTGAGCAGGCAACAGTAAATCTTCATTCTTTCCGGCTTTAATATCTAAATAAGTACCATCGGCGCTAACTCTGAATATTAAATCGGGGAGAGCATTTAATATTAAAAAATTGTGTTCTTCACTTTGGCGCTGAGTCTCTTTGGCAGTTAAATATTCTTCGGAAACTAAAAGCTTCAGTAAATTTGATTGTTCGATCGCACCTACCAAAAAACCTGCATCATCTAGTATTGGCAAATGACAAATTTGATGGCTAGCCATCAAGTTAAGTACCGCAGAAATATCTGGCAATTGCGATTCTTTAATAGTAACTATAGTTCGATCGAGTACAATTGCCAGAGTAGATTCTACCAATCCAGCCGCCGCTATTCGCACGGCATCCCCTTCCGTGAATATTCCTAGTAATTTCCAATCCTCTCCTACTGGTTCTACGACCAAAACACAACTAGCTTGAGTTTGAGCCATCATCGCGATCGCCGTTTGAGTCAGCGTGGAAGGCGACGCAGTTAAGGGATGGCGATCGATAGCCTGAATTGGAGGATAAGTCAACATGATAGACCTTAGCCAAAGGAACAAGAAACAAGGAACAAGGAGAAATTCTCTTGCTCTCCTCTTCTACTCTTCTTTGAACGTAAATGTAGGAAAAGTTGCACCCTTTGGTGTACTTAGAAAAATTAAAAATTAAAAATTAAAAATTAAAAATGGCATCACAAGGGGCTATTTTTAATTTTTAATCTAAGATTACCAATTGTAGATGACAGTAAAAATGGTAATCCCTGATTATAGGGTTTTTCAGTTAAATAAAGACATATCCTGTTAATTGCTAATTCCTAAGTGAATAATAATTGAGAAATCAGGAACAGAATAGGAAAAACAGAGATAAATCTCCCATCCTCCCCATCTCCGATCAATTAAAAATTAAAAATTAAAAATTAAAAATTCAATTTCACAATTTTTAATTTTGCATTTTTTTAATTTCGCATTTTTAATTTTTAATTAATTAAGTTGCTCCCCCATCTCCCCGATCATGTCGTATGGCAAGCGATCGCCTGATTGTCCAACAGCAAACCATACTCCAGACCCTCAACTACAGCCAGATAGGAAGCATCAAGGATATTCGTAGACACCCCTACAGTCATCCAGCGAGTTTGACCATTACTAGACTCGACTAAAACACGGGTTTTAGCAGATGTACCTGCACCGCCATCAAGAATCCGGACTTTATAATCTGCGAGGTGAAATTGTGCGATCGCAGGGTAAAAATTCGTCAGCGCCTTACGCAAAGCCGCATCTAAAGCCGAAACCGGGCCATTTCCCTCAGCCGCCGCCAAAATATCTTCACCCTTAACAGCAACTTTAACCGTAGCCAAGGAATTGACAACATCTCCCACCCCCTTATCGCAGTGAACTTGAAAGCCTTTAATTTCAAATAAGAGGGGCCGTTTTCCCAAAGCTTGGCGCATTAGCAACTCAAAAGAAGCCTCAGCACTCTCAAATTGATAACCCTGATTTTCTAACTCTTTCAAACGGTCTAAAATTTGGCGACAAGCGGGATTTTTACGGTCAAGTTCAATCCCAAAACTACGAGCTTTAGCTAAAACATTACTTAAACCCGCCTGATCGGAAATCACGATCCGTCGCAAATTACCTACTTGTTCTGGCTGAATATGCTCATAAGTTAGAGGGTTACGTTCAACAGCAGAAACATGAATTCCACCTTTATGTGCAAAGGCAGAAAGACCTACAAAAGGTGCGTGATCGTCTGGAGCAAGATTGACAATTTCACTAATCCAACGGCTAGCTTGAGTTAGTTTTTTCAGTTGCTCGTTTTGAATACAAGAATAACCCATTTTTAGCTGAAAATTAGGAATTAACGAGCAGAGATTAGCATTCCCGCAGCGTTCCCCGTAACCGTTAATAGTTCCCTGCACCATTCGCGCTCCCGATCTCACAGCCGCTAAAGCATTAGCAACAGCAACTCCTGAGTCATTGTGAGTGTGAATTCCTAATTGGATTTTGCCTTGATCGAAATCTTCTTCAATCCCTAGTTCCGGGAAAGCCTTGACAACATTCTCTACAACGGAGCTAACTTCATCGGGTAAAGTACCGCCATTGGTATCGCAGAGTACGAGCCATTCGGCACCAGCTAAAGCCGCTGCTCGTAAGGTTTTAAGAGCATAATTAGGATTATGTTTATAGCCATCAAACCAGTGTTCGGCATCGTAAATAACGCGACGACCTTGAGAGCGAAGGAACTCGATGGAGTCCTGAATCATCGCCAAATTTTCTTCTAAAGTAGTTTTTAGACCTTCAGTAACGTGAAGATCCCAAGATTTGCCAAAAATCGTTACCCAGCGCGTACCTGCGGATAGAATTGGCTGGAATAATTCATCTTCAGAGGCCTTTGTTCCGGGTCTTCTAGTAGAGCAAAATGCAACAACTTCTGCTTGAGTCAGTGGTTGTTCTTTTAGCCGCCAGAAAAATTGTACGTCTTTAGGATTTGCCCCCGGCCATCCGCCTTCAATGAAGGGAATTCCTAAAGCGTCTAACTGATGGGCAATTCGTAGTTTATCTTCAAGAGAAAGGGATAAGCCTTCTCGCTGAGCTCCGTCTCGCAGAGTAGTATCGTATATCCACAGTTTGTTAGAAGTATTTTGTGTCATTGGATAGTTGTTAGTTGTTAGTTGTTGGTTGTTAGTTGTTAACTGTTAACTGTTAACTGTTAGTTGTTGGTTGTTAACTGAGGTCGGAAACCGGGTTTCTTCTTATATCTCTAGTTTTCAAATCTTGATTTTTCATAAAAACCCAGTTTCTTTGCGTAACTCCTATAGCCATTAGCCATTAGCCATATTTTAAATAACTGTAACAAAATGTAGGAAAATTAACATATAGACCTATTTTGGTGAATCTGTATGGTAACAGTACGAGCTCAAGGGAAAACGATAGAGTGCGATCGCGGAGCTAATCTGCGTCAGGTGTTACTAAAAAATGACATCGCCGTCTACAATGGCAAGGCTGCGATCGTCAACTGTCACGGACTCGGTACCTGCGGTACTTGCGCCGTCGAGGTAGAGGGAGAAGTTTCCGAACCCTCTTGGCGCGAAAAAGCCCGACTCTCACTCCCTCCTCATTCTCCCACGTCTAATCGCCGCTTATCCTGCCAAACTCAAGTTTTAGGTGACATTAAGGTGACAAAATATGACGGCTTATGGGGCCAAGGTTCTGACACCGTGTGGACAGCCCAAGGATAGACTTAGATCTTAGGGAGATTCGACAAGGTGTGTAGCTCAGCAAAAAATCTCTTGAAATTTACTGGACTTACGCTCATGGGCTCAGAAACCGGGTTGCGACTTCGCTCAACCAAGAGTTTTTCACGAAAATACTTCGTTAGAACATCCCAGATTCGATCGAAAATCCAGTTTCTTTGGTCGGAGCGCGTAAGTCCTCTTTACCCTTGGTCGCATCATTTTACATAGATTATCATAACTTTTTTGAGGAAATTTTGGGCGAAATACTTACTGACATTCTAATTATTGGTGGTGGCATAATTGGTCTCTCGCTAGCCATAGAATTAAAATTGCGAGGGGCTCAAGTCACTATTCTCAGCAGCGAATTACACCAAGCGGCTGCAACTGCTGCTGCTGGAATGCTAGCACCGCAAGCTGAAAATATCCCCCCAAGTCCAATGCTGGATTTGTGTCTGCAAAGTCGGGCGTTATACCCAGAATGGATTAGTAAACTAGAAACAATTACTGGATTAAAAACTGGATACTGGCCTTGTGGAATTTTATCACCAGTTTATGAACAACAGGAAGTAAATTACAACAAAAAGTTAACACTTAACAGTCAATGGTTAGACAAAGATGCCATTCATCAACACCAACCTGGATTAAGTGATGAAATAATTGGTGGCTGGTGGTATCCTAACGATGCTCAAGTCGATAACCGTGCTTTATTTCAGACACTCCAGATAGCAGCCAAGGAATTAAAAATTGACATCTCCCAAGAAAGGGTAGAAGAAATAATTCGGAGTGGGACTAAAGTTTTAGGAGTTAAAACATCCAGCGGAGAATTACAAGCTAATCATTACATTTTAGCAACAGGTGCTTGGTCAAATCAGTTATTACCCGTACCTGTTTATCCTAAAAAGGGACAAATGCTTTCAGTATGTCCCCCACCAGAAACTACTCCTATCATTCAGCGGCTTCAGATGGTTTTATTTGGTGATGAAAGTTACATCGTTCCGCGTAAAGATGGTCAAATTATCATTGGAGCAACTAGCGAAAACGTAAATTTCACTCCTGGTAATACACCTTGGGGAATCCAAGCTTTACTAAGCAGAGCTATCCGGCTTTATCCTGAATTACAACACTATCTAATTCAAGAGTTTTGGTGGGGATTTCGCCCGGCAACACCTGATGAATTGCCGATTCTTGGTTCTAGTGCTTGGGATAATCTAACATTAGCAACTGGTCATTACCGCAACGGTATATTATTGGCTCCAGTAACTGCTATAATGATTGCAGATTGGATTGAGCAGCACAAATCAGATCCGTTACTCAGTCATTTTCACTATTCACGATTTGCTGACAGTGGTGCGCCTCATCATTAAATAGGGCTAAAGCTAAATATTGCTCGTAACGCGGCGCTCTGGGCGGTCAAGAAACCGCCTAGAGGGCGGCGTTACAGAAGAAATGCTGTAAGTCCTAATCAACATTAACTGTAGTAATGATGTTCGTAAAATTAATGATGGCATTACACAAGCTTTATTTTGGGATACAGCCCAAAAAAATCACAAATTAGTTTTTGTGTCTAATAGTGCTAGAATTTAAACAATTACTAGGGAAGAGTGGAACAATGGAAAGCACTTTCAAGGATTTTGAAGAGATTATACAGCAAGGCTTGCAAAATAATATGCCCGCAATGCTAAGTTGATAATTTTAGGACAAATTATTTATGCAGTAACTCGCAATGAGTTATCCATTGAAGAAGGATGGCAGCTTGAAAAAATGCTCGGTGGTAGAGAACAATGGGAGCAGGCGATCGAGTACGCTATTTTTGGTGATGTATAAGAATCTGTTAGCACAGGTTCACCAGTTTAAAAAGAGGAAATGGACGAATGCAAACATTAGAAAAATCAATCACGCCAACCCTTGACAATCCCCTAATTATTGCAGGAAAAACTTTTAAATCTCGCTTAATGACGGGTACTGGCAAATATCGCAGTATTGAGGAAATGCAGCAAAGTATCGCTGCTTCTGGTTGTGAAATTGTGACTGTAGCAGTGCGGCGAGTACAAACTAAAGCACCTGGACATGAAGGATTGGCAGAGGCCTTAGATTGGAGTAAAATTTGGATGTTGCCAAATACGGCGGGTTGTCAAACTGCTGAAGATGCAATTCGAGTAGCGCGACTAGGGCGAGAAATGGCAAAACTTCTGGGTCAAGAAGACAATAATTTTGTTAAATTGGAAGTGATTCCTGATGCTAAATATCTACTGCCAGATCCGATCGGTACGCTAGAAGCAGCAGAGCAATTGGTGAAAGAAGGTTTTGCCGTATTACCATACATTAATGCTGACCCATTATTGGCAAAACGTTTAGAAGAAGTTGGCTGCGTGACGGTGATGCCTTTGGGTTCCCCAATTGGTTCGGGACAGGGGATAAAAAATGCTGCGAACATTCAGATAATTATTGACACAGTGAAGGTTCCTGTGGTAGTGGATGCGGGAATTGGAGCCCCAAGTGAGGCGGCTTTGGCGATGGAGATGGGGGCTCAGGCGTTGCTGATTAATTCTGCGATCGCATTAGCAAAAAATGCCCCCGCAATGGCGAAAGCGATGGGAATGGCCGCAGAAGCAGGGCGTTTGGCCTACTTAGCGGGCAGAATGCCAGTTAAAGATTACGCGATCGCCTCTTCCCCCCTCACTGGTACGATCGCCTCTAAGTAAGCGAAAAAATCCCTCTGCTGTACACATTTTTGTTAAAGTTGAGGGATATCAAGAACTAAGGATTTTTACTCATGCCCTATATCGAAGAAGAAGGTGGACGACTGAACAACTTTGCGAAAGAACCGAAGATGTACCAAGCTGAGGCTCCAAACAAGAGTCAACAGCGGAACTACATCATCCAAGCGATCGTAGGCGCAGTTCTAGTAGGCGTTCTAATCTTCGTTGCCTCCACTGTCTAAATTAAGATCGTAGTTTAAGACTGTTGAGAAGTGCAATTTTAAATAATTCCTTAAAAAACCATGTTTCCGTCCGTTTGGAAACATGGTTTTTGTGTGCCACTCAAACCAAATATAGCAACCGCCAAGGCGGTTTAAGAGGGACTAGGGGCTAGGGGCTAGGGAAGACGGAAGAAGGGTACGGTTAGGACATTCTCGATCGCCCAAACCCTTTCTAGTATTGTATTTTCCTCCTGCCTCCTGCCTCCTGCTATAGATTTGGGAGTGCCAGTTGCTCAACTGTCCTACTCTCGAGCCTGTTCTGACTGCACTGCCAATAGGATGTTTTTTACTTGCTGCGTAAGGCTTAGAGTTCTACCTAATGGCTTCACCCCCTAAGCCGGACAATCAATGTACAAGTTAAGATACTGACACGCTTCTAAGTATTTGCTGCTGAACAAGGGGGTAAATTTAAAACATAAAGTTCAGGAGCAGCCATCATGGAATTAATCATCTACCCCGCCCAAACTACCGCAATTCGCTTTACTCTAGTACCTCAAAACAAAACAACTCAACACAAAATACAACAAATCAGCACCTTAGAGATTTTGATGCGATTAGCCTAACTACTTACTTGTTGGCTAACAAATTCCCTGACATTTTTAACAAATAGGCGATTTATAGGTGTCAGGATTGTCTATTACTAATTCGCAATTTTTACCCAATTTTAATATCAAGGTTTTCTCCTAGATGCAGTCCTAATCGGCTGCTTTTTTCTGGCTATATAATTATATTTGTAGATGTGATTTTCGTCACTCTATGAATGGGTATAAATCACATAAATAACGGATTAATATCACTTAAGTTTATGATAAGTGTCGCAGCAGTAGCGAAAGCAAATAAGCGATTATTAAAAATATAACGTTCTACTTCTAAAAATTGCTCTCAACTAGGAATCGAGGTAAAAATTATGAAGCCTTGCGAGAAACCATTAAAGTCTAATCCATTCACAACTTATCGCGACCCTAAAACGGGTAAGTGGGTTGTAGTTAATCAGGAGGAAAAGAAGGAAATAGATTCGGGGAAATATAGGTTTGTTGCCAATATTAGCATCAAATCTTTTGAAAAGCACATTGAATCTCATATCGAAACTGTAGCTGCTTAAATTATTTGAATTATTCTCAAATATATTTATATTAATATAAAGCTACCGCTCTGTCTCCTAATTGCTTAGGATTGGGTGGTTAAGGGTTAGTACGGTTAAAATTTGAGGGTTGATGTTGAACCCGATCGGTAGTCAGGGAAAAATCAAGTTGGATAAAAATAAACAATTAATAATTACAATTACAATGCAACAGTAGGGTGGGCGCTCGCCGAAACTATATTAGCCATCAGTTACAAGATTTTTGCGGCGAGCGCCCACCTTACGTTTAGCAAATACCAATTACCAATTACCAATTACCAATTACCAATTACCAATTACCAATTACCAATTACCAATTACCAATTAAAACAGAAAATAACTATATTTTAGAGTTTCCAGACACTGTTAGATTTTGGTGACGAACGCGCCAACAATAACGGTCTAGCATTTGCTATGTTTAAAGTAACTATCCCCAAGTGCGTAGGCGAAGCCAGCATTCGGCATCGCTCTTTCC
The DNA here is from genome assembly GCF_028330895.1 of Kamptonema animale CS-326. NCBI lineage: Bacteria > Bacillati > Cyanobacteriota > Cyanophyceae > Oscillatoriales > Microcoleaceae > Kamptonema > Kamptonema animale. Next base: position 20,806 of record NZ_JAQMUA010000366.1, read on the forward strand.
CTTGAAGAATGCCAAAATTAAAAGCATCTGCCTTTTATTCGTCCTAGCCGTTCATGGCCTTGTCTCGCCTCCTCATACTTATTACTGGTTTTTGCCTCATCTTGGGGCTAATGATCTGGCTGATTACGTCCTTAACTGGGCTTTATAGCCAAGTCGCGTGGTCTGCGCCGCCGTTTTTGGCGAATTTACTGCTATTGCTGCTAATCTTCCTCTTGGGGATGTTAATTTTTGCCTTATTCTACTACTGGAGGCTGCTACAACGCCCTAAGAAAAATCAAGCAAAACCGCAGTTAAAGCCAAAAGTTCCTGCTGCTAAAGTTGAGGCGGCTGAGGAAACATTGAGGGCTCTCCGCCAACAGGTGACTCAAATTCAGGATGAGGTAGCGCGTCAAGCTTTAATTTCGCGATCGCGTGAAATCGAAGCCAGTTTATCTCGTGGTAATGTCGAAGTAGTAGTTTTCGGCACGGGTTCCGCCGGCAAAACCTCTCTAATTAACGCACTGGTGGGCCGGATGGCGGGACAAGTAGGCGCACCAATGGGTACTACGGAAGTCGGAGAAACCTATATCTTGAAACTGAAAGGATTAGATAGAGAAATTTTAATCACAGATACGCCAGGAATCCTAGAAGCAGGAATCGCAGGAACTCAGAGAGAAGAATTAGCGCGACAACTGGCGACAGAAGCAGATTTATTACTGTTTGTCTTAGACAACGACTTGCGAAAATCCGAGTATGAACCGCTGCGGACTTTGGCAGAAATTGGCAAGCGATCGCTCGTAGTTTTCAACAAAACTGACCTCTACCCTGATAGCGATAAAGAAACCATTATCGCACGGCTAAGGCAGCGGGTGAAAGGCATCGTCAGCAGTATGGATGTAGTCGCGATCGCAGCTAACCCCCAAGAAGTCACTCTCGAATCGGGCGACAGATTTAAACCAGAACCAGATATCATGCCCTTAATTCGGCGCATGGCTGCCCTATTAAGAGCTGAAGGCAAAGATTTAATTGCTGATAATATTCTCCTACAATCTCAGCGTTTAGGCGAAGAAGCCCACAAATTAATCGATGCCCAGCGGCGGCGACAAGCGGATAAAGTAGTAGAGCGATTTCAGTGGATCGGTGCGGGAGTAATTGCAGTAACGCCCTTGCCAGTAGTGGATTTATTAGCCACAGCAGCCGTTAATGCCCAAATGGTAATAGAAATTGGCAAGATTTACGGGACTGAATTAAATATAGAGCGAGGGCGAGAATTGGCAATGTCCCTAGCAAAAACTTTAGCAAGTTTAGGAATTGTTGCAGGCGCGATTAAACTGGTGACAACTGCCCTTCAGCTTAATATTGCCACCTTTCTAGTCGGTAAGGCAATTCAAGGGGTAAGTGCTGCTTATTTGACGCGGATTGCTGGTAAGAGTTTTATTGAATATTTTCGCCACGATCAAGATTGGGGCGATGGTGGGATGGCAGAGGTAGTACAGCGACAGTTTCAGTTAAATCGGCGCGGGGAGTTTATGAAAGCCTTCGTAAAAGATGCGATCGCGCGCGTTGTTGAACCGCTAACAGTTCAACCAGAACCAGAATATGAATGTCAACTAGAAGAGCGACCGCAACCACAACCAGAACCAATTGTTAAACCTCCTCAAGACGATTGGGAAACCGATAGCCAACATAGAAATCGAGATTGGGAATAACTCAATTTTACTTAAAATAGCGCGTCTAATTGATTCGTAATTGTATCGTTTTAAGTGTTGTAGGGGCGGGTTCGCCCTGATATTTGATAAATATAGACAAATTGTGTAAACCCGTCCCGCCCCTACTACAATTCCGATGAGAAATCATATCATTGACAGATAAAATAGCTTATGTTAGAACCAAATAATTGTTGAAATAGAACTTCAAGAACTAAACAACCATGACATCCATTCCTGTATTTCTTTTTGAAGAACATCACGAAGCCTTTTTCGTTTGGCATTATTCCCTACTCAATAAACTTATTCCTAAAAACAATAATACCTTACTACACATAGATGAACATTCAGATTTTAGCATTCCCTTATTTAATTACTCTATTCATTCACTCAATAGTAATTTACGGGATATATACGATTTCACCTGCAACGAACTTACGATTGCTAATTTTATCGTACCAGCCGTTTATCAGGGAATATTTGACCGAGTTGATTGGCTATATCAAAGTAACAATGAAGGCAAGGAAACAGAACGTTTAATGGCAGTTCATTCGTACAAAGGAGCAGGTACAATGATGAGAATTAACACCAACTGTCAAGAAGATCCTATGATTTTCTTTAAGCCAGGTTTCAAAAAGCTTGTGATGAAAACTCTACAGACAAACGATAATTTTATTAATAGCCCATCAGTTGTATTAGACATTGATTTAGATTATTTTTCTTGTAATCCAGCTCATCTTTACTATCAAGGTAAAGTAGAAATAACTGAACAAGAATTCAATTCATTTAATGGTAACGAGCATCACTTTTTACGATTTTCGCTAGGAAGTGGGATAAAATGTAAAGTCGAAAATGGCAAGTATTATTTAATTTTCAGTTCCCCAGAACTAGAAGGAATGAACAGCAAGCTAAAAGTTTCCGAGGATGAGATTCTGGACAGGATCGATCGATTTATAGATTTTTTGAAAAACAACCAAGTGCAGCCTGCAATGATAGATATTTGCCGTTCTAGGCTAAGTGGTTTTACCCCCGAAGACCAATGTGAATTTATTGAAAAAAATCTTCTAGAAAAATTAAGTAGTCTCTATCCGCTACAGTTAAATCATCTTAAAGAAGTTTTACGAGAAGAGAAACTTAAATCATACTAGCAGAGCCAAGAGAATCCTGTGCAAAAATTACAAATTTGTAACTATCGCGCTTAACTGCTGTAACAGTGCTACGGTAGATCAGTGCTGGGTTTGAGGTCGCTCCCTAATTAATGCAGCCTCAGTTAAGTACATATACTATAGGCACGCACGACATCTAATTAGAGGTTTTTCCTAATGACTTCAATAACATCTCAACCGGAACCAATGACTCGTGAAGAACTGCAAGCCAAACTGATTGCTAAAGCTTGGCAGGATGAGTCATTTAAGCAAGAACTACTCAGCAACCCCACAGCAGTTGTTGCCAGAGAAATGGGTTTGGATAATATCCCAGGAATTAACATCCAGATAGTAGAAGAAACCCCGACCACCTACTACTTAGTGCTACCCGCTAAACCGACTGATGACACCGAAGAACTTTCTGATGCGGAATTGGAAGCTGTCGCAGGTGGACGCAGTCGTCGTCGCAGCGATAGGATAGGTTGGTCGATAGGGACATCGATAGTAACTGGAGGTATGGCCGCTGCCACGGGGAATTGCTAATTGATAACATCCAGATAGTGAAATAAACCCCGATTACCTATTGTTGCCATCATAATGAAGACAAGTCGGGGTGGTTTCACACACATCTTACCAAGTAGCAGCGATTGGCAAAAATGATTTAGATTTACTATATATATATCAAGTTCGGTTGATTAGTTATGATCGCGAAAACCTTGACCATCAAACTAGAAACAATTATATTTAGGTTTAGCGATCGTTTTGCTAAAATAATTGAAAACAACACTCCTAAAAATACTTTTTTTGATATCAAAGATTTTCCTTGGACAGTTGAGTTAGAACAAAATTGGCGGCCGATCCGCAAAGAACTTGAAAACCTGTTACCTGAAAGAAATAAATTACCTAATTTTCAAGATATTTCTCCTGAGCAAACTGTCTTAACTAAAGATAATAACTGGAAAATATATGCTTTTTATGCTTATGGTTCTAAAATAGAAGAAAATTGTCAAAACTGTCCAGAGACTACGAAAAGTCTAGAAAAAATCCCCGGTATAAAAACAGCTTTCTTTTCTATCCTAGCGCCAGGGAAACATATTCCCGAACATACAGGCGTTTATAAAGGAGTATTGAGATGTCATTTAGGATTAATTGTACCCCAACCCCAGAATGCTTGTAGAATTCGTGTTAAAAATGATATAGCTACGTGGTCAGAAGGAAAATGCTTAATATTTGACGATACATATCCCCACGAAGTTTGGAATGAAACGACGGGAGAACGGGTGGTTTTGTTTATCGACTTTGTTAGACCGTTACCATTTTTCCTGTCAATCATTAATTTATTAACAATAAAATTAATTAATTTAACTCCTTTTATTCGTAGAGTTATTAAGCATCAAAATGAATGGAATAGAAAAATTAACACTAATTCTCTCAGTGGATTATATGCTGGGATGGCTTGGCAACCAGAATGGTTGATGGATTGTAACTACAACCTGATGTCAGGAGAGAAACTAATTGTTTTTCTGGATGTCAACTATTCCCAATGTACGCAATGGCTGCGGCGGCTAAGTTTAGTACATCAACTTTCAGATATGCCAGACGTATTTGTTGTCATCGTTTTAACAGATCCAAAGATAGAAAGATTTACCCCACCTTTCGACATCCTATTCCCATTGATTCCAGTAAAACAGAATATTGTAGAAAACTTAGTTGAAGCTTTGCCAACTACTGTTGTCCTAAAAGATGGTATAATTCAGGAAAAATGGCTGGGAAATTTGCCAAATTTTGTAATGGAACGCATCAAAAAGCACCCCGCTTTAATGTTTTTTAAGTGATTAGATTAACTAATTAGCTTTGAGAAAAACTGATAAAAATTGTTAGTTATATAGGTAATGTAAGAGACGCAATGAAAGTTACTCAACAAGATTTAATTAGCATCGTAGAAAGAGCTAGTACAATAAACGATCGCTTAAGCGATCGCTTTATCCCAGATCCGTTACAACCCAATGATAAAAGTATAGATATAACCCTAGAGCGTTGGTGTCTTTTGTGTACTCAAGGTGATTGGGATAAATTTGCTAAACGCCTCGCCTGGGATAATTTAGATATTAATCAGGTGCGTCAGGTTTTAGGTGATGTTAAACTTGCTGACGAGAAATATCTCCCTTCTTGGGCAGAAACTCTCAGAGAAGTTTTGCAAACTAATGTATCAAGAGAAAATCTGAGCATTTATCGATATTTAGAAACTGAAAATCCCGTACCATTTGAAGAATTTTATTTGCCTTTTGTACAGGTAGGAATAGAAAGACTAACAACTCGTGTAAATGATAATTATAAGTTGCTTTCACTCCAGGCTCAAATTAGTTTAGAGCGGAGTTTGTTAAAAGAATTAAGATTACTGTGTGAGCCAACTCTGGAATTTGAATTCTCTCTTTTCTCTGCCATAAAGCAGTCTGGATTAATTCGCTTGTTCGCCCAAGCTCAAGGGAGTTCGGCTAAAGCACAGTACCAAAGTTTTATTAAAACAGTCACAGATGAAGGATTGTTATCATGCTTAAAAAAATACAACGTTTTAGCGCGACTCTTAGCAACAAAATTAGATTTTTGGGTAGAAGTAATAGAAGAGTTTATTGAGCGATTGGCTTCAGATTTACCAATAATTAACTCAACTTTCGCCAAAAAATTTACTTCAGTTGTAGAAATCAAGCTTGGTCTTTCCGATGCTCATAATCAAGGGAGATCGGTGATTGAAATTACTTTTGATGGTGGAGAGAAATTAATATACAAACCTAGAAGCTTAGGTTTAGAAGTAACTTATTTTGATTTACTTGCTTGGTTTAATCAACACAATTGTCCTTTACCATTCAAGCTACTTAAAGTCATTAACTGCAATACCTATGGTTGGGTAGAGTATGTAGAACATTTGCCCTGTGAGTCGGAAGCAGCAGTACAACGCTACTACCAACGGGCAGGAATGCTGATATGTCTGTTGTACATATTAGGGGAAACTGATGGTCACTATGAAAATTTGATTGCGAGTGGAGAACACCCTGTTTTGATAGATAGCGAAACTCTGATACATCCCGATGCCTGCGAGTTTGTAAAAGATGGACAAGAACTAGCAGCAGAGTTTTTAGCTAATCAGCAAATGTGGCGATCTGTGCTGCGAAGTAGATTACTACCAACATGGGTATTTAAAGCAGATAGAAATATTGCCTATGATATGAGTGCGTTGGGAGGATCTGCTCAAGAAGGAAATTTATTGAAGGTGCGAAAGTGGAAGGATATCAATACTGACAATATGACAGGGTTCTATGAATACGTCCCTATAGTTGGAGCTAATACTACTTCGCTAAATGGCGTGATTTTGTTAGCTAATGATTATATTAATGAGATTGTAGATGGTTGCCAACAGATGTACCAGTTTTTGGTGCAATGGCGAGAATCACTGTTGGGAACTGATTCACCTTTAGCCGCTTTAGCCACTCAGCAAGTACGGATAATATTTCGAGATACTGAAATTTATGGTCAATTGATGCGGAAAACCTTGCAGCCTAAATTTTTGCAAAATGGTGTCGATCGCAGCATACAATTAGATGTATTAAGTCGAGCATTTTTGATGGTTGATACTAAACCAGCAGCTTGGGCGATTAAACAAATAGAAATCCAATCTCTCGAACAAATGGATTTTCCTTATTTCTCGACTGCTGCTAATAGTAAGGATTTTATACTTAGCTCTGAATTGATGATTGAGAATTGCTTCTACGCACCAAGTTGTGAGCAAGCGATATCCCAATTACAGCAACTTAGCGATGCAGACTTAGCAGAACAAATTGGTCTGATTCGAGCTGCTTTCTACTCGCGGGTTGGGGGCAAGATTAATAGTAATGCCGTAACTTCAGAAATCGCTTTTAGTTTGGATGGGGATGAATTTCCTTTGCTGACATCAGCAGAAATAGTGGAGGAAGCGATCGCGATCGCTAAAGAAATAGCACAACGGGCGATTCGGGGTGCTAACGGTTCTGCTACTTGGATTAGTTTAGAATACATCCCCAATGCTCAACGGTTGCAACTTCAACCTTTAGAATATGGCTTATACGACGGTACGAGCGGGATAGCGTTATTTTTGGCAGCGCTGGCAAAGGTGACAGGTGAGGCGGAATATCGCGATTTAGCCCTGGCAGCGTTGCAACCCTTGGGACAGATATTGCAAGATGAAAAATCACAATTCGTGTCTAGAATGGTTAAAGAAATTGGTATTGGTGGTGCTAGCGGGTTAGGCTCGATTGTTTATGCTTTAGTACGGGTTAGCCAATTTGTGGATGCACCTGAATTACTGGATTTGAGTAAAGTTGTTGCTTCTTTGATTACCCCGGAAGCGGGGGGGGG
>NZ_JAQMUA010000367.1:0-6690 GCF_028330895.1 Kamptonema animale CS-326
AAAGCTCAACGAAAACCCAAGTTAAAATTGATTATCGCTCCCTTTCCGGATGCCACCCTACGTGGAGAACCATTTTTCTTTGAGCCACTGCCGAAAATCCCCTTGACAACTGGCTTTGAGCCTTAACTTGTCACCAATGGGCGCTCTTTATTGGGCGATCGCGCTATAGCGATTTTCTTGCATGACCACAGGCTAATTGCTAATTGCTAATTGCCAATTCCGACCAGTACCTAACCAAGTGAGAGCTACTACTAGGGAAAATGAGAATTTTTAAGTTAAAAAAGTCATAAATTCTTAACTCTTCCATCTTCCCCGCTCAAGAACTCCCTCACTCTCGTAATTAATCCACAAAGCGCGGCGTTAGGCAGTAGGGACAATCTAACATCTCCGGTTTTAATTCAGCTCGGCAACTTTTACAGGTAAGTCCCTGCTTGCGCTTCGCTTTCATTTCTGCCTCTAAACCAGTATCCGTAAATGTCACCCGCTCTACTTCTTCAAAAGTAGTCGCACCTTCCCGCACCAACTGTAAGCTGTAAGCCAGCAAGGTTTTCATCCCTTCTTCCACCGCAGCTTCCTTAATTTGTTCCGTCGGCGCACCTTGGGTAATCAGGGTTTGCAGTCGCTCTGTGACTTTCAGAAATTCATAGACACCAACGCGCCCTTTGTAACCCCCACCGCCACACTTTTTGCACAATTCTCCCCTTTCTGCCAGGGCTTTCTTGTCATCTACAGGTACTATGTTGGCTTTGTAGAAAGTGATATCAACTTCTTGAGAAGTTGACAAGCCGTAGCGACCGAGTTCTTCAGGGGTGGGGGTATAGGGAACGCGGCAATCGCTACAAACCCGCCGCATTAGCCGCTGAGCTAGTACGCCCAAAAGTGCCGCCGATACCATGAACGGTTCTACACCCATTTCGTCCAAACGCGCGATCGCACCCGCCGCATCATTCGTGTGTAAAGTTGTTAACACTAAGTGACCCGTCAATGCAGCTTCCAAGGCCGTCTTTGCTGTTTCTTTATCCCGCGTTTCTCCCACCAGCAACACATCCGGGTCTTGCCTTAAGAATGCCCGCAAAATGTTAGAAAAAGTTAAGTCTTTTTCGCGAATTACCTGACACTGAGTCAGCCCTGGCAAAGCATACTCAATCGGGTCTTCCGCCGTACTGATATTAATCCCCGGATCGTTCTTTTCTGCCAGAATTGAATACAGAGAAGTTGACTTACCCGAACCCGTCGGCCCCGTCACCAAAATCAGTCCAAAAGGCCGACTTGCAGTTTCTCGAACCAAAGCCAGAGTTTCTTGGTCAGAGATTAACAAACCTAAACCTAATTGAGTGCTGGAACTATCCAAAATCCGCAGCACGATTTTCTCACCATAGCGAGAAGGCAAACTGTTAACCCGGAAGTCCACCGTCCGCCCTTCAAACCTACGCCGGATACGACCGTCTTGAGCTTGCCTACGTTCGGCAATATCCATATTGGAAAGAATTTTGAAGCGAGAAGTAATTGCCGGGACTACCTGCTTCGGAAAGCGGAAATATTCTTGCAATACCCCATCTTTCCGCATCCGAATTCGCAGATGTTCTTCTTGGGGTTCTACGTGGATGTCAGAAACTTTTTCAGACAAAGCTTTAGCCAAAATGACGTTAACAGCTTTAATCACGGGAGCGGCTTCGGCATCATCTATGGAAACAGCAATGTCCTCTACATCACCGCTGATTTCTTCTAGATCGACCTCAAAGTTGTCACCTCCAAACTGTAGCTTTTCTTCCTTATCTTTAGCCGCCTTTATAGCTGCTTTCTTCGCATCATCCTCGCGGTAGGCAGAAACGATCTCATCGAAGTCGTCTTTGGTAATTACCCGTCGCTGAAAGCTCAACCCGTGAGGCTGCAAAATCCGGCGTAAATCTTCTTGAGAGTTAAGGTTATCGGGATCGGCCATTGCCACTACAATTGATGGCGGCTCGGTTTCGGTCTTTTGTACAGGCAAAAACCGCCCTTGAGTGCAAGTATCGATCGATATTTTTAACAGATCGAGGATGCCACCAAGTTGCTCAGTAGAAATCGGAGTTAGTTCCGGGTCAAATGCTTCAACGCCATACACCAGCTTTAGTTCAAACATCTGCTGCTTCTTGTAATGGCGCAGCAGTTCTGGGGGTAGAGGTTGGCCGGTGATCGCTTCGAGTACCTCAGTCAAGCGCTTTCCTGACTTGCGGCATTCAATTTGGGCTTGCTTGAGCTGGTCAGTATTGACATAACCAGCCTGAATCATTTTATTTAGAGCCGGAGAGAAATTGCTCTGGACAACTAGGGAGGTGGAAGGTCGCCGCTCGAATGTATTAGTCATAAGTTAATTCCGTAGATCTCCTTAATTTATTTCCGTCCTATGAAACTTACTCAAATCTACTCATGGTAGATTTAACGTTCGCTTCCTGTTTCTACCAAGGGAGTCGGCTCCTACTTGTCTACAGGCGTAACTTCAGACCGAACTGGTCTTAATAATTCCTATTGATGCGCTAGATTAATCGCCGCATTCAAATTACGATTAATAGTTGCACCGCAATGTAAACGATCAAAAACCCGTTCTTTTAATGGCATTGGTTGAAAATGACCGGAAACTGAGCAAGTCTTAGATAACGCATACCCACGCTCGACTAACTCAACTTTCGTGCCATACATAGAAGATTTATATGTCAAGTGGCGACGAAATTCATAAAATCCACAATCTGAAATAGCTGCCAATTTATAATTAGCTATCATTCTGCTCGCATTCAAATTTTCGAGCTGGATGCGAACATCTTTTGGGCTAATTCCTATTGTGAAAGAATCACCATCTTTTTTGCCTGTGAATTTAAAAAGCTCTCCCACTCCTTTAAAGAAATAGAATAAAGCTTCGCTCAAATGCCGGAATGCCATTTTGTAAACTCTGGAAGACAGAGAGCTTGTCCGCTGATATTCTGGCAATTTATTGACGTGGTTGGTAAAAACTCTTTCGATTGCTGCTACTTTTTTGCTCGTCGCTCCTCCTGCAAAATCTTTAACTCCTTGATAGAGAGCTAAAGCGTAATTGTAACAAAATCTCGCATAGCCAGAATAGCGCGCCATCGAGGTACGTTCTTTGTGATTAAGTTTTAATTCAAGTTCGATGGCGTACATATTGACTGCCTCAGCATCGCCAACTTACTCATCTAGCCATTTTAGAGGAGTCGATGAATAAGTTTAGAAAAATTTAGGTAGCTTTTTGTCAAGATTATCTACCCCTTTGCAAACCTGTGACGCAGTGTTTTGATATATTTTAATTAATATTGTGCACTCCGGCTACCTGCCAGGGCAGAATGCAGGCTTTCGCGCCGCACAGTTAATTTTTACTCGATTCCATTTTTTATTGGCAATTAACAAGGGAGGGCGCGGCTCTTCCCACTGCTAGAATTGTGTGGGTTGTGTCGCACAGAAATTTATGATTGACGAGGAAAACCAGCAATACCACGATCCCAACTCAGCAGCAACTGCTCCAGAAGGGGTGCAAGCGGTAGACGAAACGCCGCCAGCAGACGGAAATTTGAACGAACCGCTCGACTGGGAGCTTCAAATTGCTCAAGCATATCAGAGTTCAGAGGCTTCACAACCGGCAGGAAACGCACCATCCACGTCAGGGGGCAATTTTGCCGATCCGGGGCTAGCTGAAGCCCTGGAGTTTTTAAAGGCGGAATTGGCAAGCGCAACTAAGGAAAATGAGTCATTAAAAGCTCAGGTACAAGCAAGTTCCGCTCAGGTAGACGATCTGAAAAATCAAAATTTGCGGCTGGCAGCAGATTTTGAGAACTTCCGCAGGCGCACTGCTAAGGAAAAAGAAGAGTTGGATTTGCAAGTGAAGTGTGCCACAATCATGGAATTGTTGCCAGTAATTGACAATTTCGAGCGGGCTAGATCCCATATTAAGCCGCAAACTGACGGCGAGATGGGCATACACAAAAGCTACCAAAGCGTTTATAAGCAAATGGTAGACTGCCTTAAACGGGTGGGAGTCTCCCCGATGCGCCCAGAAGGTCAACCCTTCGACCCCAACCTCCACGAAGCGGTAATGCGAGAACCTACCGACCAGTATGAGGAGGGGACTGTGGCAGAAGAATTGGTGCGGGGCTATATGCTCGGCGAGCGTGTCCTGCGCCATGCAATGGTAAAAGTGGCAGCAGCTCCCGAACCCGCCTCTGAAGAAGTTGAGCCACAGTAAAAACTTTGCTAACCAAGGCTGAAGTATGCTAGCATTCTCTTTTTTCCCAAAGACTCTTTTGAGTTTGGGTGCTAGGCATCTAAGTGGTGTTCCTCGGACTTTCCTGTGGACATTATTTGGTCAGTCTTGGTGGCAAAGGTAATAGAACTTACGCCGGGAGTCCCAGAAACCGGGTTTTTGAGAGCATCTGTGGGTTCGGGCGAAGTATTTTCGTCAAAAAACCCGGTTTATGAGGTTGGGTACGTAAGTCCTGGGTAACTCAACTTATGCGTTTGCGAGCATACGTTAACAAAAAAGTATCGGAAAATAACTCCGACCCAAGTTAAAAATTAAAAATGTAAAGTTAAAAATTAAAAATATCTTTTCCTTTAATTTTTAATTTTACATTTTTAATTCTCTCAAGGAGCGCTATGGGAAAAGTAATTGGCATTGACCTGGGTACGACCAACAGTTGCGTAGCGGTTTTAGAGGGGGGACAGCCCGTCGTGATCTCCAACTCCGAGGGCGGACGCACAACTCCGAGCATTGTAGGATTTGGCAAAGGTGGCGATCGCTTAGTTGGGCAACTCGCCAAACGCCAAGCTGTCACCAATGCCGCCAATACCGTCTACAGCATTAAACGATTCATCGGCCGTCGCTGGGAAGACACCGAAGAAGAACGCTCCCGCGTTCCCTACACCTGCATCAACGGCAAAGACAATACCGTTGATGTCCAAATTCGCGGCAAAAATTACACGCCCCAGGAAATTTCGGCAATGGTACTGCTGAAACTCAAGCAAGATGCTGAAACTTACTTGGGAGAAACTGTTACTCAAGCCGTAATTACAGTCCCAGCCTACTTTACAGACGCTCAGCGGCAAGCAACAAAAGATGCCGGCACGATCGCGGGCTTAGAAGTCTTGCGGATCGTCAACGAACCCACAGCCGCCGCCCTTTCCTACGGGTTGGACAAGCAAGACCAAGATCAAAAAATCTTGGTCTTTGACTTGGGAGGCGGCACCTTTGACGTTTCCATCCTCCAACTAGGAGACGGGATTTTTGAAGTCAATGCCACCGCTGGCAATAACCATCTGGGCGGCGACGACTTCGACAACTGCCTAGTACAGTGGATGGTAGAAACCTTCCGTACTAGAGAAGGCACTGACCTCTCAAAAGACAAAATGGCCTTGCAGCGTCTCCGCGAAGCCGCCGAAAAAGCCAAAATTGAACTTTCTGGCAGAGATACTACGGCCATCAACTTGCCCTTCATTACTGCCGACGAGAAGGGGCCCAAGCACCTAGAGATGGAACTATCTCGCAATCAATTTGAAAAATTGGTGGCTCATCTGGTACAGAGTACGATCGATCCGGTGACTCAAGCTCTCAAAGACGCAAACTTGACACCGAAAGATATTGACAAAATTATTTTAGTTGGGGGGTCAACCCGCACGCCAGCAGTCCAAGAAGCAATTAGCAAATACTTTGGGGGTGTCACACCCGATCGCTCCGTTAATCCCGACGAAGCAGTAGCACTGGGAGCCGCAATTCAAGCAGGTGTCTTAGGTGGAGAAGTCAAAGACTTACTACTGCTGGATATCACGCCTCTCTCCCTTGGCTTGGAAACATTAGGCGGCGTATTTACCAAAGTAATCGAGCGCAATACTACCATCCCTACCAGTCGCTCCCAGATGTATTCAACGGCTGCTGACGGGCAAACTTCAGTAGAAATTCACGTTCTCCAAGGCGAACGCGCCCTGATTAAAGATAATAAAAGCCTGGGTAAATTCCTGCTCAAGGGAATACCCCCCGCCCCTCGCGGCGTACCTCAAATCGAGGTTGCCTTTGAAATAGATGCCAACGGCATCCTCAAAGTCTCAGCTCAAGATAAAGGCACCGGCAGAGAACAAAGCATTCAAATTACCAACACCGGCGGTTTGAGCGAAACAGAAGTCGAACGGATGCGCCAAGAGGCAGAACTATTTGCCGAAGAAGACATCAGGCGCAAAGAACTCGTCGAACTCAAAAATCAAGCCGATACGCTGTTCTATAATTATGAAGCAAGCTTAAAAGCTAATTCAAAATTCATCGGCGACGAGCTTAAGGCCGAAGCCCGCACAGCAGCCTCAGCTCTGCGCGAAGCGATCGCCAATCCTGACATCCCCTACGAGGAAATGAAGCAGCAGATAGAATCCTTCCAGCAAGTGCTTTATTCCCTGGGTTCTGCTGTTTACGAGCAAGTCGGCAGTGAGTCTAACAAGTCGGTCACTGAGGATGAAAGTCCACAGATGCTAGACTCAGACGACGCTGCTATTGCTGCTGAAAGTTTCTCCTCCCAAGAAGCGATCGCAGTAGCTCCAAGTAAAAAGCCAGCAGATCCCGAAGTTGATGAAATGAATCCTTTTGCGGTTGATTCCACAACTTCCTAGTATGGAGAGATGGGGAGGATGGGGAGGATGGGGAGGATGGGGAAGGTAGGGAAG
>NZ_JAQMUA010000368.1:0-22431 GCF_028330895.1 Kamptonema animale CS-326
CAAACGGGCAAAGAATATAGATACTGCGATCGCTTGTTTTCAATTGGCATTAGAAGTTAGAACCCGTGAGGATTTTCCTAAATATTGGGCAGAGACTCAAAATAATCTGGGACTTGCCTACTCGGACAAAATCACAGGCAAACGGGCAAAGAATATAGATACTGCGATCGCTTGTTTTCAATTGGCATTAGAAGTTATAACCCGTGAGGATTTTCCCCAAGATTGGGCAATGACTCAAAATAATCTGGCAAATGCCTACTCCAACAAAATCACGGGCAACCGGGCCCAGAATATAGATACTGCGATCAAATGTTACCGACAAGCCTTAGAAATTTGGACTCCTTCTGCCTTTCCCCTTGACTGTCTAATCGCAGGACGCAACCTCGGCAACCTTGCCTTTGACCTCCAAGACTGGGAAAACGCCATTTACGGCTATGAAAACGCCATCACCGCCGTCGAACAAAGCCGCGACTGGTCAACATCCCAACGCAGCAAGCGCAAAATCCTCGAAGATGCCTTACCCATTTACGAGAAATTGGTACTTGCCAGCATCCACCTCGAACGCTACGAAACCGCCCTCCTCACCGTCGAACGCAGCAAATCTCGTACCCTCATCGAACTCCTCGACAACGCCAACCTCTACCCCAAAAACGCCACCGACAACCAAAAACAACGCCTCCGCCAACTCCGCAGCCAAATTGCCTCCCTCCAACAACAACTCGACAGCAACGAACCCCCAGAGGAAACCGACACCAACACCAACACCAGCCAGGAAAGCCGCAGTATTTCCACCCCAGAACGCCCGCAAACAGCCACATCCAGCCTCGAAACCGAACTGAAAACCCGGCAACAGCAACTCACGGAACTGCTGATAGAGATTAATGACCCCGACTTCACCCTCACCCAACGAGTCATTCCCCAACTCCCCGACTTTACCCAATTCCTCGACAGCCAAACCGCCCTCATCGAGTGGTATCTTCCGCCAAACCCTGAGTCTGGCTTTCATGTTTTTATCGTCACCAAGGCCGAAGAACCCCCTAAATCCCCCTTGGTAAGGGGGACTTTGAGTGAAGAAGAACCCCCTAAATCCCCCTTACAAAGGGCGACTGTGAATCTTGTCCCCCCCCTTACCAAGGGGGGGCTAGGGGGGGTTCCTATCCAAATTCAACACCTAGCCTTTACCCCCGAACACCGCCAACAACTCGACAGCGACATTGGCACCTACCTCAGCGACTACAACAAATCTACCTGGGGCGAGGCCCTTAGCCAACGTCTCATCACCCTAGCCGCATCTCTGCATCTCAACCAAATACTTGCCCAATTGCCTCTAACCATTGAAAAACTGATCCTCATCCCCCACCGCGATTTACACCTATTACCGCTTCACGCCTTATCAGCAACCCGAAACTTACCAAACGGCGAAACCAAAACCGGGTATTTGCTAGACCTCTATACCAACGGCATCCAATACGCCCCCAGCAGCCAATTTCTCGAACGTTTGCATCAACGGCAACGCCCGCCAATCAATGATATTTTCCCCTTATTCGCCATCCAAAATCCTACGGAAGACCTGCGCTACACTGAAATTGAAGTTGAAGAGATTTCCCGCGCTTTCAACCCTCACGCCCACATTTTGAAGCGCGGCGAAGCGACTAAAATCGCTTTTAAATCCGAAGCAACTCTCAAAAAATTAACTGATTCCTACTACGCGCATTTCTCTTGTCATGGCAGTTTCAACTCCGTTAATCCGCTGGATTCAGCATTAGTTTTAGCTGGAGATTTACCACAAATTTCTTTAGAACCCCCCCAGCCCCCCTTGGTAAGGGGGGGGCAAGATGAAGAAGAAGAAAAAGAAGAAGAAAAAGAAGGGAAAGAAGGGGAAGGGGAAGAAAATCAAAACCGCTATTTGACTTTACGCGATGGTCGTCGCTTTCGGATTGAGACTCAATGTTTGACACTCAAAGAAATTTTCGCTAGCCTCAATTTACCTTTCTGTCGCCTTGTCAGTCTCTCGGCCTGCGAAACTGGATTAGTCAGTAGAGTTGACACTGATGAATATATCGGTTTAGCGAGTGGTTTTCTCTATGCCGGTGCTGGTAATGTGGTCAGTAGTTTATGGTCTGTCAGTGATTTTTCTACAGCTTTTCTGATGATTCGGTTTTATCAAAATTTGAGAGATGAGGAGTTGTCAGTTTGTCAAGCTTTACAAGCTGCACAGAATTGGCTAAGAAAGGTTACGCGAACCGATTTTTTAACCTGGTTGAAAAACGAGGTAAAAATGGATCAAATTTTAGTTGCAGACCTCAAGATTTACATCCGTCGTTCTTTTCCCAATCTCCAACCCTTTGCTAACCCCCAATATTGGGCTGCTTTTTGTGCTATTGGTTTATAAATATGACTATTTCCCTAACCCAAATTCCCACAGATACCTGGGTGACAGCCACCTGGTCTGATTATCTCCAAACTGCGGATAGTCTTGACTGTGCAACAGCAAAAACCTATTATTATAAAGGCAGATTCCGACTCGAAATGTCACCAGTCACCAACGAACACGCCAGCGACCATAGTATTATCATTTTTGCCGTTTGTCTCTATGCCAGTCTCAAAGGAATTATCCTGAATGGCAAAGATAACTGTACCTATCGTCATCCGCAAATTCAAGAATGCCAACCAGATTTTTCCTGCTATATTGGTGATAATGCCCAAGTGATTGCTTGGGGAACAGGTATCATTAATTTAGAAAATTTTCCGCCTCCAGATTTAGTAATTGAAATCGCCAGAAGTTCTATCTCAGACGATAAAGGCGAAAAACGCCTTTTGTACGAAGATTTAAAAGTTAAGGAATACTGGATAGTTGATGTCAATACCGCCCAAATTTTAGCTTTTACCATCGATTTGCAAGGAAGTCATCGGATTAGAGAATCCCAAGTTTTACCCAGTTTAAACTTGTCTGTGCTAGAATCGGCTTTAAGTCAAACTCGCACGAGTCCTCAAAGTCAAGTTTGTAGTTGGCTGTTAACTCAATTTCAATAGATTGTCATGTGGGCGGGGCGGGTTTATAAGATTTGTTGATATTTATCAAATATCTTGGCGAACCCGCCCCTACGGAATCAAATTCAATCGGAATAACTAAAAAATATGGAACCTTTTTTTAATGCTTCGCAAACTATTCTCGACTTTTTAACCTTGTTGGAAGTGGAACGCGCTAAAGGAAAAAGCGAGTTAATTGATGAGAAAGCTTGGCAAGATTTGAAACAACTCGATCTAATTTTGCAGACTATTGATAAACCCCATCAAATTGCTGATGCAATTCTTGACTGGTGCGAAAAATATCCAGAAATTAATCGAATATTTAACCAAAAAGATTGGCAAAAAGTTCGCTGTGATATGGTTGAAGACGAAAACTCGGAGATCGATCCTGCACCCCCGTCAGGCGAGGCAGATATTATTCGGAATCGAGATAAAATACAAAAAATAATTCAAGACCCAGACAATAATTTAGCCAGCAATCCAGAAAGTTAATCGCGATGTCAAATGAATTTGAGCCTGTTTATTATGCCTTAAATGTTAGCTTGTTTGCTTTCACTCTGCAATCTGGCTCATATTTAGATTCCCAAGAACTAATTAACGAATCTCCGCACAATTTTAAGCACAAGTACGAAAAATTACTAAAAGATAATTTTAGTTCAAAGTTGGATTTTTCTAAGCCATTTCCTGAACTTCGCGAAGATTTTCCAAGGTCAGACAATTACGACTTACTAGATAGCCCAAAAAAAGGTAAGCGACAATACTTTTTGCGTTCAAGTCAAGAGACAAACCAAAATCCAATTCAGCCTAAACCGTTATATCGGTTATTGGTATACCCACAAAAACTTAGCGATAGCTACGCCTTATTAATTAATTTTTATCGTCCGCAAGCTGAAGGTTTTGATAGCGTAAAATTAAGTGAAGTTGGCGAATTTAACCCTAATAAATGCTTGACTCTCAAAAAAGATCCGCATTTTATTGGAGAAACTTTATTAATTACTGCTTTTTTGTCTCAATCCAAACCAAATAAAGCCGAAGAATTAAGAACTAATGCCGAAGATTTGCTAAAGCAATTACTTGGTTCTTGTCCTGATTTTTATCAAGCTGATAACTTTTTAGATAGTTATATTTTAGAGTTTAGCCAACCTAAAATATTGCAAACTCGCTATCTTGTGCTTTTCTATTTTGCCGAGTCCACTCCCAAACAACTTCAGGAAATATATTGGGACTTACCAGAACTGTTTTTATACTATCATAAAATCACCAAAGTTTTTCAACAAAGTCGTAAATATGCCGATGAACTGGATAAATTAATCCGAGAAGAAATTGAAAGCAAATCAAAGTTACCAGAGTCTTTAGATTTGGAGGTATTAAAAAATCGACTCAAAGACATCTTAAAAACTGTTCCCACATATACTTTAAAGGTGCGTAATCTTGAAGATACTTTGAATACGATCAATATTCATATTAGAAATTACGAACTTATCCTCAAACGTCTGCAAGTTGAAGTAAGCAATAGTCTTGATTTATTTAGTCGCTTTGCAGAACGAGAAAGCCAAACCTTTCAACTGCAAATTCAAGCTGATTTAAACTATGCTAAACCTGGTTCTCAATTACTAGATCAGGCTATTTCCAGCATACGCGGCTTAGTGGAAATCGATCAAGCAGAAAGCGATCGCGCTTCAGAACTCAGAGAAAAAGAGCGCGATCGCCAACTGCAACAAACCTTACAAGCTAATGAAATAAAAGAAAAAGAGCGCGATCGCGAATTAGAAAATACCATTCAAGCAGTTGGTACTGGTATCGGTGTAGGAATTGGCTTTGCCGGCATCTTAGCCAGCAGCTATCCCTTGATAGAAAAACCTTGGGACTTCCCCTCTCCCCAACATCCCTTACTTGCGCCGCATCCCTTTATTATTGCCATTACAATTAGTTGTTTATTCGGTGGAGGCTTGGGATGGCTAGCTTGGCTACTGATTACTCGTAAAATGCTAAGATCATCATCTTCTACTAACCAAATACGGGGATCTGTGCAGACCAGTTTATCTAGTTCCCAAACTCCAGAAGTAGCGATTCCTCAACAACCGGAAGAAGTGCGATCGCAACCTCTCAACTAACTAACAACCAACAACTAACAACCAACAACTAACAACTAACAACTAACATTTTTAAGAATCCGATAAAATTTGCAATCTAATCGTCCTCTCACCATCTCCCAAACCTACCTCGATCACTTCCCCAGAAATACTATCTAAACAACTTAAAAGCAATCGTAAATTAGGCGTGCTCGCGCCAGTATCAACATATAACCTATCTGCCAAACCGCTTAAACGTTTCCAAACTGTATAAAGTTTAGCCACAGTTTGCTCCAATTGAGCCGCTTGTTTCACCACATCAGCCGCCGTATTTAAACATCCTATTCGTAAAGCTTCTTCTAAAGCCATTTCCATATCTAAATGGGACTGATTTAAAGCTTGCACTTGGGCCGCAGCATCCAAATATTTAGATAAACTTCGAGCATCTGAAGTTAGCTGTTTAACAGTATCGACATCGGGATTTTCTGCCGCCTCTTTTTGAATTTCAACTTGATGAGATGGCGGCAATTTTTCCATTTCCCGCACTAAAGGCGCGAGAAAGCGGGGCGGAAGAGAACCTGTGGATGCTTTTTCTTTGACTTCATCTGGCAACAATTCTGAGTTCATCGCTGTCCATTCATCTGTCAGTTGGCGCACTTCGCGGCGGGTGATGCGATCGCCATTTGAGGCCGCATCCGTGACCATCTGCTGCACTTCTGGCGAGGCCTTAGCTGTTTCGATAAATGCCCGTTTGCTGAAGTTTCTAATCGCATCTGTATTTAAATGTCCCTGTTCGATCAGGGTATCAGCACTATTGGCTAATTCGATCAGGGAATAAGCTTGACTTTTACTGATTTCGCGTTCTTTTAGCCAGTTTAAAAAGCCAGTACCGCGTCCTTCGCCGCCTTTTTTCTCGCGATCGCGCACCACTCGGAGAATGTGCCCCCGCCAGATATCAGTTTGCAGATCGAAGCGATCGCACACTTTCCAAGCATTGTCAAGCTGCTCTTGAAAATCAAACTCTGGAAGCTCTGAGTCTTCGGGATCTGGCAGTTGGAAGTTGAGGTCGGTGAGGCCATTGAGGGCTTCAGCTAGGTCGTTCGGTGTTTGAGGGACTTCAGGCATTACAGAGAAATTGGGGAATGCGATCGCGATATAGATTTTACCAGACTTTCCCCTGATTTTTTAATTAATTCTCCTTAACTTGCCTTCATCTGTACCCGATCGCTTTGCCTAACAGGAATCTCAATTACAAATTCTGCACCCCGATCTGGTTGCGAAAAACACATCAACTCTCCCCCATGCTTATCCACTACAATCTGATAGCTAATAGATAAACCCAATCCCGTACCTTCACCCACAGGTTTAGTTGTGAAAAAAGGGCTAAATAGCCGATTTCTTACATCGTTTGTCATCCCCGGCCCATTATCTTTAATACAGATTCTCACCCAATCACGATTTAGCATACAAGTACAAATCGTAATCGTACTAGGCTCATTTTTTATTTGCTCCGGGCTGCGTTCTTTATCATAGTAATTCAAGGCATCAATGGCATTGCTCAGTAAGTTCATAAATACCTGATTTAACTGACAAGCATAGCATTCTATTTTAGGCAAATCCCCGTATTTTTGAATGACTTGGATAGACGGACAATCTGGCTTAACCTTAATCCGACTCTGCAAAATCATGAGAGCGCTATCAATTCCCTCATGAATATTAACTGGTTTGATCTCAGCTTCGTCAAGGCGGGAGAAGTTCCGCAACGTCAGTACAATCTTACGGATACGTTCTGCCCCCACCATCATCGAAGACAGCATTTTAGGGAGATCCTCTCTGATAAATTCCAGCTCTATTTCCTCAATTAAAGCTTCTATTTTATGGTAATCATTAGCCTCAATTTGGTAAAGGTTGATTAAATCCAATAGCTGCTGAGTATACTGATTGACATAAGTTAGATTGCCATAGATAAAGTTAACAGGATTATTAATTTCATGGGCAACACCCGCAACTAATTGTCCTAAGCTAGACATTTTCTCAGTTTGAATAAGCTGAGCTTGTGTGCGCTGTAAATTTTGCAGTGCCAGTTCTAATTCAATAGCTTTTTCTCGCTCTCTTGCTTCTGATTGCCGTAATTTTTCCTCTCTTTCTTGGCGAGAGCGCTCATTTTCCTTTAACTGTTGTACATACGACAATGTTTTGTTAATTGTAATTTCTAAATCCTGAAAATTTATCGGCTTAGTCAAAAAATCAAAGGCCCCAGCGTTCATCGCCTTTCTAATATTTCCCAAGTCTCCATAAGCGGATATAACTATTGTTTTGACTAGGGAAGCTATCTCATTAAGCTTCCCTAACAACGCGATACCATCCATAACTGGCATATTAATGTCAGTCAAGACAATGTCTATATCTGGTTCTTCTTGTAACTTAGCAAGTGCTTCTACGCCATTATATGCAAAAAAGACTTGGTATTCTTCTGCACGGATCTTTTTTCTAAATCGCTGGGAAATTAGAGATTCTAAATCTGGCTCATCATCTACAAATAATATTTTTGCTGGCATATTAGGCTCTTAAGAAGGGGCTAGGGGCTAGGGACTAGGGACTAGGGGAAGAGAGGGGAATCGGGGGAGCAGGGGAGAAAATTTTTCGATTAGCAATTAGCAATTAGCAATTAGCAATTAGCAATTACCCATTACCAATTACCCATTACCAATTACCAATCATTAATTTATGCTAAGATTAACTATTTTATTTTTGAGAGTCTCAAAATTAACAGGCTTAGTAATATAGTCATCAGCTCCATAAGCTATTGCAGTTTGGTGATTTTTCTCATCTCCATAAGCAGTAATCATAAAAACTTTTAGATCGGCAAACTTTTCTTTAATGATTCTGAGCAATTCTAGCCCATTCATTCCTGGCATATTAATATCGGACAAAATTAAGACAATAGAGGCTTCTTCGTGATTTTCTAAGTATTCTAATGCAGCCTCTGCTGACAGAGCAAAATGAAATTGCATTTGACCAGCTTTGATTTCTTTTCTAAATCTTTGCTTGAACAATGACTGAATATCTTCTTCGTCGTCTACCACCATTACTTTCATTTTCTTAACTCCTTAACCCTAGCTATGTTTTTTGGCAACGTGATTATAAACTCTGTGTAATTACCTATTTCTGTTTCGACTTTTAGTTCTCCGCGATGTTGCTGGACGACAACATCGTTACTGATAGACAGACCTAGACCAGTACCTTCCCCCGCTGGCTTTGTAGTAAAAAAGGGATTGAAAATTTTATCGAGTACCTCTGGTTTTATACCTGGGCCATTATCGAAAATACGGATTTCAATCCGGCCGTCTAAATTTCTAGTTTTCACCTTAAGTAGAGGTGAAAATCCTTCCGGCATTTCTTGTTTCTCTTTATGAAGTGCATAGCAAGCATTACTAATAATGTTAAGAAAAACCCTACCTATGTCTTGTGGTACGACCTCTACCTCCCCAATTTCATTGTCATATTCGGTTTCTATAGTAATGTTAAAAGCATCTTCCTTAGCTCGCATCCCGTGATAGGCTAGATTGATATATTCTGCCAATAAACTATTAATATCGGTGGCTTCCCAATGGCCGCTTTGTCCTCTCGAATGCAAAAGCATATTGCCAACAATTTTGTCAGCTCTTTGACCGTGTTGATTAATTTTTTTAAGATTTTCTTGAAGATCGGTTAATAGCTCAGAAATATATTCTCTTGTATCCGGTTCTAAGCGTTCTCCTTGATTTTCCAGTTCTGCAAATAGTTCTTCCGTTAATTCAGTAGAAACTTCTGAGAAATTGTTGACGAAGTTTAAAGGGTTTCTGATTTCGTGGGCAATTCCTGCGGTTAAACTTCCCAGAGAAGCCAGTTTTTCTTGAACAACAATCTGATTTTGCATAGCTCTGAGATTTTCTTCGATTCGCAGGCGCTCTTCAATTTCAGTCTGCAATTGCTTTACAGTATGAGTGAGTTCAGATGTTCGCTCTTCGACTTTGATCTCTAGTTCCTCATTAGCTTTTTGCAGGGCTTCCTCGGCTTGTTTGCGATCGGTGATATCGCGCACGATCGCCACATATTCTTGCAGATCCTGATTGGAAAGGGAAGCATCTTGGGAAAATCGATCGGAGATCGCAACTTCCAGAATGCGCGAACTATCATCGGACAGTGTGAGAGTTTGTTCGCTACGGCTGAGCCACTGCTCCGGCTGAGCCCCTAATCCGGGTAAAAATTTGTTTAGGTGAGACCCAATTAGCCTAGTAGTATCTATTCCGAAGACGCTTTCAGCAGCGGGATTAGTCTGACGAATTATACCATTTTCATCCAGCACGACAATAGCATCTAGGGCAATCGTAAATAGCTGTTCTGCTCCCTCTCTGGCTTCATCCATTGAGACCACTTGGGGTAAACTCGTCCAACAGGCAACTGCCACCCCAATAAAAGCAACTGTCACGAGTAGCACTACCAATAAATTTAAGCCAACAGTAGAGTTAGCATATAATTTGAAGCCAAAAATCCAGCCGATCGCAACGGCGCTAACGATCAGTAAGATTAAAACTACAACCTGAGACGCTACAAAATCTGGGATTTTGCCCTGGCTGCTGTTGCGGTAACGCCGAATCCACCAGGAGGGATGGAAAGGTGCAAAAGCAATGCGACTCATCCCTGCATCCACTGCTAAAACGGCAAGGGGAAAAAACAACCCAATGATAAAGTCTTGCCAACCCCAAGCCAAGCCTCCCACGACTAGAACCACCGCATCTACTACGAAAAAAGCCAGAGACCACCAAGGCCAGCGAATTTCTGGCTTATCCCGCCGCAGCCACAGTGAGAGATGGAACATCATCAGACAGACAACTAAGCCAACATTAGTAATCGCCACCAGCCGAGGCACATTTCCCCAAGCTAGACAGATTAAACTGAGAACCAAAACAAAGACCAGCCCAAATCCAAATACGCCCCGTCGGGATACAACTGCGAATGTGGGGGAAATATGTCCATCTACGGCAAGTTGGTACAACATACGGGGGCAGTTGGAAACAATTGTCGCGCAACTTAGAAGACAGCTAGCCACTACTAGAAAGGTGACAAGGGTGGGAACCCAAGGCCCCCATAATACCTGACAGGCAGCTAATACATTTAAGAATACGTCATCTTTCAGGCCAGGAGCAGTGGCCAAGCGCATCAGTACCCAGGAACCTCCCAAAATGACAGGTAGCATCGCCACTGCGGAAATTTTGAGAAATTGCAAGGTTTTAGTCGGGTTGCGGCTATCAGCGACGAAACTGGCAGTGGAGTCACAGCAGTAGAAAATGTACGTACCAAAGTAAAACCACTTAGCCCATTCAATAAAGGTGAATGCTGGCCAAGTGGCGGGGAAAAATCCGGGACTGTTTGGAGAAAAAGCTAACCAGAATAGACCATGAAGGGAAAAAACGGATAATACGCCCACCGTTGGCAACACAAAAAAGGCGTGGAGAATACTTAAGGCGCGGGTGCCGCTGAAGGTCAGAATGAAGGTTATAAGTGTGAAGGTAATATTTAATAAAGTTTCAGGACAGCTAAAACCTAAACTATTGAGGTTGACTTTGATTAGTTGGGTCAGAACGATCGCAGAAATTGGCAGTGTTGCTACCCAGCTTAAAAAGTAGCCGATCGCTGCATAGCTTCCCAGGCCTGGATAATTTTTTAGCAGTCGGGCGGTATAGTTGGGAGTTCCCCCAGCCATATCTGGGAAATACTCGCCGATGCGTTTTACCTGTAGATTGAGCATCATGCCCATAAGAATACCGGGCAGCCAGATGAAGATGGCGCTAGGCCCCATGCTTGCTTGGATGACTGTGGCGATCGTAAACCAATTGGCGTGACCGGTGAGACCAAAGCCGGATGTTTCCACAGCACTCAGGCTTCGGGGGAGGCGCATGAGCGATCGCCTATTAAGATTTTCTCTTGAGGAAGGCTGAGTTATTTGTGACTGGTAGCCGTTTTCTGTCTGGTGTCGGATGTCTGTCGCCATCAGTTTTACCTGTTATTTTTTGGATGTTGCAGTTGCTACCCAGATATTCAGTTTTATAGTTATAGAGTTAAATTTTCTGTTAAGGATTTTTGCTAGTTTCTTGCGATCGGCACAGCCCTGATTGCTATTATCCTAACCCCAGTTTATAGCTATTTCTGAAAAATAATCGCCATAGGTTCCCTTGAATGATGATGTGTTTTCGCCGGGACTTGCTCTCACCCGATTAAGTCGTTCGGTTTTTTGGGACTTCCCGTATTACAAAGAAATTGGAGGAATGGGCTAGATTATTGCACGCTTAAATATTTTTGTCAGCAAATTGCTTTAAATTAGGAGATATTGATTTAAAATGAGTTTATGTTTCCACAGAGTTAGAAAAATGCTGAACATTACTAAGAGTTATGTGGTTGACGAAAATCAGCAACCTATTGCTGTCCAAATTCCCATTGCCGAATTTGAGAGGATTGAGAAAATTTTGAAAAAGTTCGATTTGACACGATTTCTGGAAGCAACAGAAGAACATGAAAAAACATTGAATGAGATGGATATAGAAGACGAACCCTACGACTGGTTGCCGGGAGAATTAGGTTCTGGCAAGCCAGTAAAGTATATTGATGGAGTAGGATTAGTAATTGTTGACAAATGACAGCGATTTCATTACAGTTTGGGGATATTGTTGCTGCCTATTTTCCTAAACACATCCCTAAAGGGCACGAACAGGGCGGTTATCGGCCTGCGATCGTAGTAGGATTTCCCCAAAAACTAGGAATACCAAGGTTTTCCTCAGTAATCTTGATTCCTATGACAACTGATAGAGGACAAGCATGGGCTACTACTTCTCCAGATTTGTATCCACGATTTCCAGCAGGTACAGGGGGATTGCGTCAGGCTTCTATTGCTTTGTTGGATCAAATTCGGATGTTAGATGTAATGCGAATTTCTGAGTATTGGGGTCGTCTGACACCTGAACAATACGAACCAATTTTGAACGGCATTCACAGGATGATTGGATATTGATTATTAAGGTTTATGGTGAAATGAGATCGTTTTTTAGTCGATCGCACTTCTATTTAAACATTCCGAGCGCCTAAATCATCCACCGAATAAAGCACTTGCCAACCAGCCAATTATCGCCACACTCAAGGAAATTATTAATAACATTACTAACAACAATCCCCCCAATAATCCACCCACAAACCACCAGTTAACGGCTGTCCCAGTCTGAGGTGAACCTAAATGATCCTCTAGCAATTCTAAGTTTTTGATATTAGACTTCCAGGCTACATCAAATAAATCTCCTACTACTGGAACAGTACCCGCAAAGGTATCTACAATAACATTAGAAACCATTTGCACCAATTTTTCCTGCGATACTCCCATTTTAGCGGCTGTTACTATCATATAAGCGGAGAAAACCATTGCCACAAAATCGCCGCCTCCGGGTATAAGTCCTAAGATGGGATCGATTCCAATCCGATATCTTGTACCAGGGATACCAATTGCATTGTCAAGTAAATGGCTAATTTGCCGAATCCGCCGCAAATTAGCAATGTGGGATGGGTGAGGAGGGTTAATAGGAGTGGGTTTTCTGGGAGTCATAATTAATTTTGGATTTGGGATTTTTTAGCGTTGAATTTATAAAGGGTTTCACAAACAATTTAGGAACCTAAACCTTAAACTTACGCTTTGCAGCAACTTAATCTCAAACTCTGACAGAAACGGTGCGATCGATCGCTTCAACAACGCTGTCTTTGCGCTAAAGTGCAACAACATACCTAAAAATTAACCCCCTGAAAATTCAGGGGGAAAGAAGCGATCGCATCGGCGATAGGAGTGAATTTCCTATCGCCTATCAATTACTGCTTCGCTTCCGTAAAGTCAGCATCAATCACATCATCAGGGGCCGAACCGCCACCAGTTGCGCCACCACCAGGAGCACCAGGGCCACCAGGGCCGCCAGGGCCACCATCACCGCCAGCTTGCTGATAGAGGTTGCTGCTAACAGCATAGAAAGCTTGTTGCAGTTCCGTCGTCAGCGTCTTGATCCGATCGTCATCTTCCTTCGCGATCGCATCTCGCAAGTCCTTAATCAACCCTTCAATCTTAGTCTTATCAGCAGCAGGAACTTTCTCACCAAGTTCAGCTAACTGCTTCTCGATTTGATAGGCTAAAGAATCAGCTTGATTCTTGCGATCGATCCGTTCGCGACGTTCCTTATCAGCAGTAGCATTTGCCTCTGCTTCCTTCACCATCCGCTCAACTTCATTACCTGGTAAAGTAGAAGCACCAGTAATGCTGATTGATTGTTCCTTACCAGTACCCTTATCCTTAGCAGCCACATTCAAAATACCGTTAGCATCGATATCGAATGTCACCTCAATTTGAGGTACGCCACGAGGTGCAGGAGGAATGCCATCTAAGCGGAAAGTTCCCAGACTCTTGTTGTCATTAGACATTTCCCGTTCGCCTTGCAGAACGTGAATTTCCACGTTAGTTTGGCCGTCTACAGCAGTCGAGAAAGTTTCTGACTTCTTAGTAGGAATGGTGGTATTACGAGGAATAATCTTCGTCATCACGCCGCCCAAAGTTTCCACACCCAGAGACAGCGGAGTAACGTCAAGCAACAGAATATCTTTGACTTCACCGGAAAGCACGCCTGCTTGAATAGCAGCACCAACAGCTACCACTTCATCCGGGTTAACAGTTTGGTTAGGTTCCTTACCCAAAATCCGGCGCACCAGTTCTTGAACTGCGGGGATACGAGTAGAACCACCAACTAGAACAACTTCATCGATCGCAGCCTTATCTAACTTAGCGTCGCGGAGAGCATTTTCAACTGGGATGCGACTGCGGTCAATTAAATCTGCACAAAGTTCTTCAAATTTGCCCCGCGTCAAAGTCATGTCCAAATGTTTTGGGCCATCTTGAGTCGCGGTAATAAATGGCAGGTTAATTTCAGCTTGAGTAACGCTAGAAAGCTCGATTTTCGCTTTCTCTGCCGCTTCAGTTAACCGTTGCAAAGCTTGTTTATCCTTGCGAAGGTCAATACCTTCAGCTCTTTGGAATTCTGCGGCGATATAATCGACAATTTTTTTATCAAAGTCGTCACCGCCTAAGTGAGTATCCCCAGAAGTTGCTAATACTTCAAATACGCCATCGCCAACTTCCAGCACTGATACGTCAAACGTACCGCCACCTAAGTCAAATACAAGGATAGTTTCGTTGCTCTTTTTATCTAAACCGTAAGCAAGAGCGGCGGCTGTTGGTTCGTTGATAATCCGCAGCACTTCAATCCCAGCAATGCGACCAGCATCTTTGGTAGCTTGACGCTGAGAGTCATTGAAGTAAGCAGGGACAGTAATCACAGCTTGAGTGACAGTTTCGCCCAGGTATTTGCTAGCATCTTCTACGAGTTTGCGAAGCACTTGAGCAGAAATTTCTTCTGGGGAAAGTTGCTTACCACGTGCGGGAATATCCAGTTTCAGGCTATTACCGACATTGAGGACTTTGTAGGAAACTTCAGTAGTTTCGTGGGTTACTTCGTCCACCCGACGACCAATAAACCGCTTAACAGAGTAAAATGTGTTTTCGGGGTTCATCACCGCTTGACGCTTGGCGATTTGTCCCACTAGCTGATCGCCATTTTTGGCATATGCGACTACAGAAGGAGTTGTGCGACCCCCCTCGGCGTTGGCAATGACGGTGGGTTTACCGCCTTCCATAACTGCGACGCAGGAGTTAGTCGTACCTAAGTCAATTCCAACTACTTTTCCCATAGGGGTGTTCCGGCTCCAATCACTACAAAAATTTTGGCTATCTATCTACCCGACGTGCGGGTGGTTTGGGACTGCAACTTTCACCCCGTAGGGTGTATCGGCAGTTAATCCAGCTTTAATACAGTCTTAGATAGGTGACATATCTATATACTGTGGGCGTTTCGAGCTTTGATGAAGGTGTATTTACCGAACCTGGATAGGGACGGTTAGACTACTTACTGATTGCTTTCGCCACAGCTTTAGACTGCTGAATGTTTACTCTTACTAATGTAAGGGGAGCGATCGCTTTGGACATGGAGGCAAACCGTATCTGTCTGGTTGTATTTGCCGTCGTAGGTGAGGAAGAAGGAAGAAGGAAGAGGGAAGAAGGGAGAAGGAGGAAGGCAGAGAGAGGGAGGAAGGCAGAAGGCAGAATGCAGAAGACTATTTCTCGCGCCACTGTCTCGGCGGTATCCCACAAAAATCGCTAAAGCTTTCTAAACTAGAAGAAATATTGAGACTAAGAGAATTTTATGACTGAGCAAGCAAACGCTCGCGACTTATTTCGCGCCGCCTACGAACATCGATACACCTGGGACTCAAACTTTCCCGGTTACAGCGCTGATGTCGAACTCAAGCAAAATGAGGAAATCTACACCGGCCATATTGCCATCAAACCAGACATGACCGTAGAAGTCAGCGGTATCGACGACGAAGAAGTGCAGCAAAGCGTTTACACCCAACTCCGGGACATTGTAACCCACCGCAAACGGGGATCGTTTGACAAATCTCACGGCAATAATAGCTTTACTTTAGGCGAAGCCGATAGCGACGGAGCTGTAGAAATTTTAGTTAAAGGTGACTCGATGGGGTCTAACTACAAAATCCGAGGCCTTTTAATTTCTCAAGTTAGTCGAGTCATGGGTCGGATGGCCTTTGTGATTGATACCCACGAAAGCTTAGAAACACCAGAAGGTTCTCTAGCCAGCCGCTACGATGCCGTTTTCCGCAACCCTCAGACTGGAGACATCCTCAAAGAACTTGAATTTCAAGATACCTTTGAGAAAATTGGCGACTACTACGTGATGACCAAACAGGTGATTCACTCTAAAGAAGATGGACAAGCCACAACAACTGAGTTTAACTACTCTAACGTCAAACTGTTAGAACCCGCCCTTGTTTAGTCTGGTTTTGACCTGCAAACCCCTGTAGAGCCGACCTGAGTGCTGAGTTATTCTTTAAGTCCTCAGTCCTGCTAAAGCAAGAGTTCACTTGCAAATCGCGGACTTAGGAGTTAAAAAATACTTAGCACTCACTTGCTAACAGATTTTTAGAGGTCAAGTACCAACAAACTGCGATCGCAACTCAGTTTCTTCAGGAAACCTAGTTTTTGGTGCAATTCGTTTGAGGAAAAAACGTTTATTCACAGCAAGTAGCGCTAGGATCGAGATCGGTATCAGTTGTGCGGAATATTTGCAAGGTAAAACATGACAACACTAGCACTCACGAGAGAAAATGTAGAACAAGTTCTGGATGAGTTGCGGCCCTACCTGATGTCTGACGGCGGGAACGTTGAACTGGTAGAGATTGAAGGCCCAGTAGTCCAACTGCGATTGCAAGGAGCTTGTGGTTCTTGCCCCAGCTCAGCCATGACTTTGAGAATGGGAATTGAGCGCCGCTTGCGTGAAACCATCCCCGAAATTGCCGAAGTTGAACAGGTAATGTAAGCCGAACTTAGAGTAATTGGTTAATGGTTAGTGGTTAGTGGTTGGTAGTTGCTTAATATAGGGCTGACACAATAACAACGTATTTCGGTCATTACGAACGCAGCGAAGTAATCGCAACGCTTTGTTTTTAGCCGATACTGTGTAAGTCCTATTAGTAGTTGGTAGTTGCGAGTTGGTGGAAAACTGTTACCAATTGCCAATTACTAATAGAATAATTCAGGATTCAGGAGCCAGAATTCAGTACAAATTCTTCTGAATAATGGCTTCTGAATTATTTTTCCAGCTCCTAATTATCAATTACCAATTACCAATTACTAATTATGAAAGTTTTACTGGTAGAAGATGACGAGTATATAGCCCAAGCCCTCAGCACGACGCTCACGGAACAACATTATACTGTTGACGTAGCTTATGACGGTCAAGCGGGATGGGAATATGCAGAGGCTTTTACCTATGATTTAATATTGCTGGATGTGGTGCTGCCAAAACTGGATGGGATCTCGCTTTGCCGCCAACTGCGATCGCGACACACTACAACTCCAATTCTTCTATTAACCTCTTGCGACAGCAGTGCTAGCAAAATAGAAGGACTCGATGCTGGGGCCGATGACTATGTAGTTAAGCCTTTTGATTTTTTGGAACTCTCGGCTCGGATTCGCGCAATTTTAAGGCGAGGTAGCGCAGCATTACCACCAATTTTGGAAACGGGTAAACTACGTCTCAATCCTAATAACTATGAGGTAATTTACGACGACCAACCTCTGAATCTGACTCCCAAAGAGTACGCTCTACTAGAACTATTTTTGCGTAACACCCAGCGCGTCTTCAGCCGCCGGGCGATTTTAGATCATCTGTGGTCGTTTGAAGAACCGCCAGCAGAGGATACGGTAAGAGCTCATATTAAAGGTTTGCGGAGTAAGTTAAAAGCAGCAGGTGCGCCACCGGATTTAGTTGAAACAGTTTACGGTTTAGGCTACCGTCTCAAGCCCGAAAAAAGGGAAGAAATCCTAGAAAACTCGGAATTAAATACTCCCCAACTAGAAGATTTATCGCTACCATCGCTACCGCCGGAACTGAAAAATAGTAGTAGTTTAGAAGATAGGATTAACATCCCCGAAACTGCTAGTATTGTAACACAATCTAATAGTTACAATGCACTCCTTAGCAGCAAAGAATCATCCTTAAGCGATGCCATAGCCAAAGTTTGGGAGCGATTCAGAAGTAGCATTAGCGATCGCATCGCCATCCTCGATCAAACAAATGTTGCTCTAAACCTTGGTCAACTTAGTGACGAACTAAGGCAGCAAGCAAGTCAAGAAGTCCATAAACTTGTAGGTTCCCTGGGAACATTCGGTTTAGCAGAAGGTTCGCGCCTGGCCCGCGAGATGGAAAACTTGCTTCAGAGCGATCCCAAACAAGACCAAGCGCCCCAACTTTGCAAGTTAGTAGCGACTTTGCGCGAGGAACTAGAGCGGTGGAAGGGGGGAGCGGGGGAGCGGGGGAGATGGGGAGATGGGGGAGATGGGGAAGTTAAATCTTCCCTATCCTCCCCATCCTCTCTCTCCTCCCTCTCCTCGCCATCTCCCTTCCTGTTGATCGTGGATGAGGATGAGTCTTTTACTGACGAGTTAGTTGTAGAGGCAAACACGCAAGGTCTTAGAACCGAAGTTGTCACGAATTTATCAGTAGCGAGAGAGGCTTTCTGTTCGTCTAACAGGAACGGTAATTCATTATATCCAGACGTTGTACTCATTGACCTCAATCTTAATGATGGCGAACGGGGTAGTAGGGAAGGCGATCGCCAGCAAACTTTTGAGCAGGGGAAAAAAGAAAGCGAAAAGATTAATTGCCCAACGACTGCTAGTTGCAAACAGCATCAGCAAAGATGGGATAGCTCAGAGTCAGAAAGTATAACTAGACTAGAAAGTTCCTATCAATTACTCGCAGACTTCACCCACCTCACACCGCCCGTACCTGTAGTGGTGTTCGCTCGTCATGGCAATTTTACTGAGCGAGTAGAAGTTGCTAGGCTAGGAGGAAGGGCATTTTTACAGAAACCAGTCCTGCCGGCTCAGGCGATCGAGGTAGTGCTAGATGCGATCAGACGTTCCCGCACTGCCGAAGCTAAAGTCATGGTAGTAGACGATGACCCCTATATGCTAGCAGCCCTGCGCCTCTTGCTAGAACCTTGGGGGGTAAAAACTTTAACCCTGGATGACCCGCGACAGTTTTGGGAAACCCTAGAAGTGGTCGTACCCGATCTGTTAATTCTAGACATTGAAATGCCTTATTTAACAGGAATCGAGCTGTGTCTCACCGTTCGCAACGATCCCCGTTGGAGCGGAGTACCCATACTATTTCTTACCGCCCATACTGATGCAAAGACGGTACATCAAGTCTTTGCGGCTGGAGGAGATGACTACGTAACCAAACCGATAGTCGGGCCAGAACTGGTAAACCGCATTTTCAATCGTTTAGAGCGCAGCCAGCTACTCCGTAGCAGAGCTGAAACCGATGCCCTGACAGGAGTTGCTAACCGCCGCCGTTCCACTCAAGACCTGAGTCAATTTTTGCACCTAGCCGATCGCCACAACCAATCCCTGTGCTTTGCTCTGCTGGATTTAGACTGCTTCAAGCAGGTTAACGACGAGTATGGCCATGCGATGGGAGATACAGTGCTGCGGCGCTTGGGAGAATTATTGCTCCGAACCTTTGGCGGTCAAGATGTGGTGGCTCGTTGGGGCGGTGAGGAATTTGTTGTAGGAATGTACGGGATGACAAAGCGGGACGCGATCAAGAGCATTGATGATGTTCTCATTAATTGGAGGAGTGAAGAATTTGTAGATACTGATGACCGTAAGTTTCGAGTCAGTTTCAGTGCTGGTATTGCCGAGTATCCATCTGATGGCAATGATTTGCAGGCTTTGTATCGAGCTGCTGATGAGGCGCTTTACCGAGCTAAAGCTGCTGGGCGCGATCGCGTTATGGGAGTCTAAGGCTCGAAGACGAACTCATGAATCAGAATAAAAACATATTTAAAACTCCGTCAAAACCTTGAATTTTTTTAATAATTACTACAAAAAGCTAGGAGAGATCGCGCAGAGCAAATTTGGTTCAAACACAAACACAGGATGACCTGTAACCTGCTGATTCTATTCCCTTCTTCCCTAGTCCTGAGCATCGGAGCATCGTAGTCCCTAGCTATAATTCACGGGTTTTTCACAAAGCCCATCTAAGCTTTAAGAATAATTTCCCTCTCTCATAAAGATATTAAGTAAAGATGTTAAGCTTAAATCCAAAGCGGATCTTGGTAATTGATGATGCAGAAGATGTTCGGGAGGTAGCTCAAGTCAGCCTAGAACTGGTAGGGGGCTGGGAGGTGCTGACGGCTAGTTCGGGAGGAGAGGGTGTGGCTAAAGCTATTCTTGAGCAGCCGGATGCTATTCTTTTGGATGTGATGATGCCTGACCAAGATGGCCCGACTACTTTTCAACAGTTGCAAGCTAATAGTGCTACCAAGCATATACCAGTAATTTTATTGACTGCTAAGGTAATGCCAGGTGACTGTGCATACTTTGCTAGTTTAGGGATTGCAAGTGTTATTTATAAGCCTTTTGAACCGCTGAACTTGCCTGTTCAGATGGCAAAAGTTCTGGGTTGGAGCCAAGAGTAGATCCGGATTGTGAAATTATTTTACCTTTTGTAACAATGTTCTTATCCTTCACGAGTTCTTCATATTTTGTATATAACTTCAATTATATGTCAGGGATCGTATAAAAGATACCTATTTGGTATCAAAAATAACTATTTACATACATCCCGGTTGAAATAGAAATACTCAGACTTTAACTAGAGTCAAGGTGTTCTCTTTGGATTAGTAAGTTTTTTGTGGAAATCAATTATCAATCTGTTCTAAATCTGGTTTAACAAATATCATGAATACTTGCCCATGCTGCTCCTCTCAATTACTCCGCCACGCTCGTCATAATAGCGTTTACTGGTTCTGTCCTGACTGTTGGCAAGAAATGCCAGATCTGGTGGAGATGGTTTTAGCTCCTAATAAGCGGATCGAGAAATTAGATGGCTTGGTAAAATTGTCTACCTGGATACCTAGATTAAGAACTATCGATGAGGTAGAAATTGCTTAGTCAGAAATAAGACTGAGGACAATTTTAAGAGATGCTTTTACTAGAGAACAAAAGAAAGAAATCAACCTATCAAGCAAAGGGTGATTAAAAGCGATACATCGATCGCTGGTTAGAGTTGACACTCCCAAGTCTAGCATACACCGGGATTCGTAAGATTAGCTGATATAGGAGTTACGCACGCTAGGTCAAAAACCGGTTTTTTTGCGTAAGTCCTATGATAGAGCAATTGCTTTCGTCAGTTAGGGGTTAGGGACTAGGGAAAGAAGGGAAGAGAAATTACTACAAGGAAAGGAACATAGAATCTAAACTAAGGGCTTCGCTGTGAGCCCTTCCTTCGTTGGGGAGTAAGCTCAGCCGAACGGTTTGAGCAATTTGGAATGTTTTAAGAGCCTTGGCGGTTGCCATAAGTCTTTGTAAGCTGGCTATGAAGAGGACAAGGGGGAAAGTAGTGCCCTTCTGCAAACAGTGGAGACTGGCAAAGGAGAAGTTCTGTGACTAAAGTAAAAGCCTAGCTTCTGCTAGGCTTTATAAAATGTCGGGCTATTACCTTAGAGTGAAAGAGAAAAACCGTGAAATCTTCACCAAAGAAATTTTCAGCCGCCCGGAGTTCTGCCCCTAAGTCGCCGGGAACAGGCTTGTTTGTGCTGTCCTTGATATTTCGACTGCTGCTGCTGGGGGTAGGAAGCGGTTTTGCGTGGGCTTTGGGGGTAGCGGCCGCGCAAATCTATCCCTCTGCTGGAACTGAGATACCTCTGAGTGAAAAATTGCTGCGCCAATTTCAGAATCTCGCTGCGGGCCCGAAACGCCTATCTCCAACTCCGAGTCCGATTCTTCCTTCACCAATCCCCACTCCTTCGAGTTCGCAATTGACTCCTACACAAAGGCAAAAACTGCAAGCCGACTTAAGACAGTTGCAAGGGGAATTAAATGCACTGATCGGGCGCACGGCGGCACTGGAGACACAATTAGGCAGCAGTAAGCCTACGGAAAGCTTAGAAAAGCGGTTGGAATTGATGTCACAGGAGTTAGGGACATCGACATCCGCCGCAGCGCCCAGTCCTGCTTTGCCTGCTGTTGGCAAAGATAGCAGTCCGATGCCGGGTCTTAAAGCTAATAATGCAGATGAATCTAGTGGCGATCGCAGTTCTGTATTTAGTGCGGATGCACTGATGGTGACACTCCCTAGTGATGTTTTGTTTGAGGTTGGTAGTAGTGCTCTGCGCCCCGGAACTAACGTAATTTTAGATAATTTGATTGCCGATTTGCAAAACTATGAGGGTGCTACTGTTCGCATTGCAGGGCATACTGACGATGCTGGGGAGGTGAAGGACAATCAAAATCTGTCGTTTGCCAGGGCTCAGGCAGTGGAACAATATTTATCTAAGACTCTTGGCCAGAAGTATCACTGGGTGGCGATCGGCTATGGAGAAAGTCGCCCGTCGGTAGAAAATACAACGGAGGCTAATCGCCAACGTAATCGCCGGATTGAAGTTGCGATCGATCCTCTACGTTAAGGGGTAATGGGTAATTGGTAATTGGTAATGGCTAATTGCTAATTGCTAATGGCTAATTGCTAATGGCTAATTGCTAATTGGTAACTAGGAAAAATCTCCCCCATCTCCCTCATCCTCCCCATCCTCCCCATCTCCCCCCCCTTCTTCCCTAGCC
>NZ_JAQMUA010000369.1:0-6445 GCF_028330895.1 Kamptonema animale CS-326
GGAGTTACTGATGGCGTTGGAGTTGCTGATGGCGTTGGAGTTACTGATGGAATTGGTATTGGTGTTGGGGTAACTGATGGTGTCGGTGTAACTGATGGCGCTGGAGTTAATGATGGAATTGGTGTTGGAATTGGGGTAACTGATGGTGTCGGTGTTGGTGTTGGGGTAACTGATGGTGTTGGTATTGGCGTGGGAACAGGTGTCGGCGTTGGAGTAGTATCTACAATAGTCAAAACAGCCTGAGAATTAGCTCCCAAAGTTGCCCCATTTGTGGGAGAATTTAAACTTAAATTAACAGTTTCATCTCCTTCTACTAAAGGATCGTCAGTAATAGGAATAGTGAAAATTTTATTAATTTCACCAACCCCAAAACTTAAAGAACCAGTGACAGCAGTGTAGTCACTCCCTGCATTGGCACTACCATCAGAAGTGGTATAACTAACATTAGCCGCTACATTAGCACTACCTGTACGATTTACCGTAATTGTCGCAGTTACACCGTTTTCATTAATACTGTAAGTAGGATTGCTGAAACTAAATATACCAGGGTCAGCAACGTCATCATCATTAATGGTTAAAGTTGCCGTGTTTTGCGTTCCCAAAGTTGCCCCATTGGTGGGAGAATTGAGACTTAAATTAACGGTCTCATCGCCTTCTACTAAAGCATCATCAGTAATGGGAATCGTGAAATCTTTACTGGTTTCGCCAATGGCAAAACTTAAAGAATTATTGACAGTTGTGTAGTCACTCCCTGCATTGGCACTACCATCAGAAGTCGTATAACTAACATTAGCCGCTACATTACCGCTACCAGTGCGTTCAACAGTAATAGTAGCAGTTGCACCATTTTCATTAACACTGTAAGTAGGACTGCTGAAACTGAATATACCAGGATCGTTGACAGTAATTGTCGCAGTCTCAATGGCGTTGCTAAAGGCAAATACTCCACCAACACTGCTAGCCACTGAAATGTCTACCGTCCCTCCATTAGTACCAGTAGTTCCGTCCCAAGCTCGATAATCAATATTAGCTATTCCGCTATAGTTGAGGTTAGGCAGAAACCGGATCAAGGCATCTCCAGCTAACAATACTGAGGTCGTTGTTGTCGGGGCTAGTGAAGTCCAATTGGAGCCATTATCAGTTGAATATTCCCAACTACCATTACTATTATCCACCGATGTCACGACCATACCTTGAGTATCTACTGTATCGGGATCGGTGACAGCACCTCCGCCAATCAAACTAGAAACCACTGTACCAAGGTTGCTGGCAGGTGCTATGTTTTTGTTAATTGATGTTAGCGTAGGCGAAAGGCTATTATCTAATACAGGCGCATTGTTGGCAGTGAAAGCTGCGAATGCAGTGGGAATTCCGAAACCAGCGCCAAAATTGTTGTCGGATACAAGTATTAGCGATCGCTTCCCATTTGCCTGCGGCGGGCCAAAAGTCATCCCTTCAAAATTAGTACCTAGTGGAAAAGAAGATAAATCAAGAACCAAAGTTTTTTTAACTGCTGTAACTCCAGTACCAGGAAGAGGATCAAAGCCAGAAGAAATATCGGTTGCGCCTTCAATAGATAACTGATATAGCTTTCCGAATCCGAATGTTACATTACGATCTATAGCAAGAAAGGTATTATTATCCAGGGCTAATAGTTCAGAAATACCGTTTCCAGAATCCGTTTCATAGAGGAATTCTCGATCGGGTGTACCTGTAGATAAATTGTATCGCAAAATCCGCGAATTACTAGCAGTACCGTCTTGTTTTAAAGCTTGTTCAGTTGCCGTAAATAGAAACTGTTGGTCGGGGGTAATAGTCAGACTTTCAAAAGCTCTATTGCTAGTAATACCAGTAGCACCTGCTGATGCTGTAAATTTACTAGGAATAGTTAGTACCTCGTTTTCCTGTCCTGTTGTGATATTAAAAGTATTGATAAAAGGCTGAGAAGTTGGGTTAGCGCCACTAAAAATTCCTTCGGAAGAAATATAAACATCCGTCCCGTTAGAAGCTAAAGCAATGCCCTCTGTATCAGAAGTATCGCTGCCAAAAGGAGGCGGATTGCCTATAGTTCTTACACCTGTAAAAGCAACCCCTCCCGGTAACAATGCCCCCGAACTTACATCAATTGTGAGGGTATAAAATCGAGGATCGTCGGGACTACCTACAATATTACGACCGTCAGAAATACTATAGTAAGTATTGTTGGCATAATTGTAAGTAATGCCCGACAATCCGCCTAATGTTGTACCTGCATAATTTGTATTTGAAGCAAATGTTTCTGAGCCAATAAAATTTAAAGGTGCATTAGGATTCCTTAAATTATTAATCCAAACAGTGTTAATTCCACCGTTGGGTAAACCCAGCGATCCTGCACTATTAATAGTATAATTAGCAATTATATTTACAGCAGTAATACTGTTGGTAAATTCGACATTTGCGCCATTGTTCGGCGCTGGAATTTGTACCTTTACTGCATTAGCAAAGGTGCCATAATTGTCGGGTGCAGTTTTCCACGCGATAGAATCAACGGAAGTAGTACCAGTGCTGCTAGTATCTACCCAAACAATATCTGAATCAGCAAAATCTCCTCCGAATGGGTTGTTTCCCACTAACACATTATTGAGAAATGCACCGCCAGT
This sequence comes from Kamptonema animale CS-326, assembly GCF_028330895.1. NCBI lineage: Bacteria > Bacillati > Cyanobacteriota > Cyanophyceae > Oscillatoriales > Microcoleaceae > Kamptonema > Kamptonema animale. The sequence continues at coordinate 2,640 of NZ_JAQMUA010000369.1, forward strand.
GCCATTGTTAATCCGCAATTGAATATTCCAATCAGCATCGGTTCCAGCGGGGACGGGGTTGTAGGTAATATCGTCCGAAGAAATTACACTTGGGCCGCCGATTGCAATTATTGTTCCTGCCTTAAAAACAGAAGCAATACTCGCCATATTAGTAAATTTGTAAGCCGAATTTTTGGCATCTGTATCCGTAGTTGAATCGCCTACAAAAAAGCTCTCAAGCTGAGTTGCTGTCTGGTCTTTGGTCAGCAATAGTTCAATATATTCATTCCCTTGAAACTGTCCTTCACGTCGGAATTCATTGATGATTATATCTGGCATCAAAACATAGTTGTAAGCCTGCATCGCCTCCTGGCTGAATACCAAATGACTTTCAATTTTACCTGTAGCAAACTCTAACTCCCAGTCTCCACCTAATGCTTTATTTCCAGTCAAACTAACCGAAGCTGCAACATCGACCCCCGTCATCTGACTCAGTTGTTGTACAAATGCTTTTCCCTTCTCCCCTGCGGCCACTTCACACCCGTACAAAAGGATGTTTGCTTCATTTATTAAGGCAGTGCGCCACTGCTGGAAATGCTGGGTATAGGTAGATAAGTTATTAAAATTCAGCCAAATCGATCCTAGTTGCAAACTTCCGGGGCTACCGTGAGAGATAATGTGAATATTTTTAATACTTTTGCGACTTGCCAAAGCTGCGGTAATGTGCTCTATACCGTCCCGTGATGAATCTATTAAAACTACTTCTGTTCCTGCTTCAATTCCATTGAGGAGAGTTTGAAAGTCAGAAACCGCCACGTCGATAAAAGCGATCGCTTTAGCTGCAATTTGAGATCTTAGCATAGTACACCCGATCGAAGCAATTATTTGTAACGCCGCCCTCTGGGCGGTATTGTTGCCGCCTAGATGCCGACATTAGGTGAGTTCCCTAATTTTTAGATAACAGAAAATCTCATTCCCAATATTTTACTTAACTCAAATCAAAATTTGATCTGAATTTTATCCTGATTTTTCACCAAACGCAGGATATATAAAATGACCTTCCTGATGCCCGATCGGAGGTATGCCGCCAAAAGCTCACATAGAACCTCACCTCACAATTTGCGAACTCAAAACTCGCTATCGACAGACCCAAGATGCCACTGAATCCCGCCGGTGGCATCTGCTGCTGTTGGTTGCTAGGGATTGGACTATTAAGCACTCCGCCGCAGTCGTAGGTATCAACTACGATTACGCCAAAGAAATAGTCCAACGCTACAACCGGGAAGGGCCAAGTTCTGTCAGAAACCGCAGCGGAGAACGTCAGCCGCCGCCTGCAAAATCCCTGTTGACACCCGCGCAAAAAGAGGAACTGCGGCAAGCACTGCAAGGCCCTGCACCCGATGGTAAGGCATGGTCAGGCCCCAAAGTCGCTCGCTGGATTGCAGAAAAGACTGGCAGCGATCATGTCTGGCCCCAGCGTGGGTGGGACTATCTCAAGCGGTTAGGCGGAACCGCACAGGCCAAAGAAATAGATACATAACTAACCCACTCTTTTCTGTTCTCAATTTATTTCCGGATCTGTTTATAAAACATGGAGAGATGGTACGAGGGTTGCTGATGAAGGAAATAATAGCTTGAACGAGCTTAATTCTTTCTAGAAGCTATCATTTTGACCTTCACAACTATCTATTCACCCTAAAATACTGAACTTGATACCAAAAAATGAAACTGCAAGTCTTGACAAAAGTGCTGATGGTAACTGCGCTCGCCTTCAGCCTTACAACAGCCGCAAGCCAGCCCAGTTCTGCAAGTAGAACTCAGGATCTGAATAGCTGTAACACTAATAACGGTAGGAATAATTGCAACAACAATCATCGAGATGGCTGCAATAAACATCGTCCAGATGATTGTAATAACAATCATCAAGAGGCTTGCAATGACGACCGCCCTAATAATTGCTCGGAAACCAAAGTAGAATCTTGCAACAATCAGCATCCTAATACTTGTGAGCAAGAGCCCAAGGCGGAGGAAGTAAAACCTCCTCAAGCTACTCACCGTTTCTTCTGCGGCGATAACAACGGCGTTCCTACAACCTTTGTGGAAACACAAAAAGGTACTACTCCTGTAATTCGTTGGGTTTCCAATTACTTTTCCGATCATGGCTATGAACCTCTAACCCGGTGTCGCCAAGTATCTGCTAAATTTCAGCAGTTCTTTAATAATGGTTCGCTCAATTACATTACAACTGGTACTGTTAACCGTCAACCTGTAATCTGTGTTTCTAATACTAAAGGTGGCGCTTGTACGGGGGTATTATTCACACTCAAGCAGGCTGAAGATGCTAACCGGGTAATGCAAAACCTTTTTGATATCCGTTCTGGTGCTGCTGGCCCGCTAGAAGAAAGTGGCTCTCGCCTCTATTTCGATATGAATAATTACCTGAAAAGCATCGCAGGCGTTTCTCACTTTCCCAATTCTGGAGCTTCTAATTCTCAGCGGAGGAGTGGGGTTCGGTAGTATTCAGTTAAGACTTGAACAGTCAGAATTCAGAAGTTAGAAATGATTCTAGATTCTGAATTCTGTCTTTGTAAATGGGTGATGCTTTGATTTTTATTTGGCGCTCTATAGTGGAGGTATCAATTTTGATTGGAGCTTATTTGAGAGAAATTTTAAATCAGAAGAGTAGGAAATTTACTCAAGCCAAATGGACAAATTTTAATTCTGCTATTTTGTTTTCATTACCAGTTTTAATGGGCATTTTCTTTTTTCAATCCCAGGCTGTATCTAAAACTTATTCCGATTCTAAATTTGCTAGTTCTAGCACAGAGAATTCAGCAGGATGTAAAAAAGTACAGCAGTTTTCAAGTGAATTAAATATACCCCTACTCAGCCTTCCTCTCGATCGCAAGAAAGCATCAGATCGGGCTGGTGGTGTTTTGCCTCCAACTGATTTAAAATCTGCTGTAACTTGTGGTTTTGATCGAGGATTTCATCTAGATCGAGTTGCCAAATCGATCACTGTCAAGGTGAGGTCAGGAAATAGTTGGGGCTCAGGAATTTTGCTACAAAGGCAAGGTCAAGTTTATACAGTAGTTACCAACCGTCATGTCTTGAATTTAGGCGATTCTCCCTATATTATCGAAACTCCTGATGGTTATACTTATGAGGCTAATTTGCCTTCGATAAATATGCCTTTTGGCGGTAATGATTTGGCTATTTTGCAGTTCCGCAGTCTTGATAAATTTTATGCAATTGCCTCCCTGAAAAGTTCAAGAACACTATCAGAAGGAGATCGAGTTTTTGCAGCAGGTTTTCCCTTTGATGGGCGTGGATTTGTACTAACAAAAGGGTGGGTTTCCCTATTACCAGATCGAGCTTTAGAACAAGGCTATAAAATTGGTTACACCAATGATATTCAAAAAGGCATGAGTGGCGGGCCTCTGCTTAACATTCAGGGTGAAGTTGTGGGGATTAATGGAATGCACGCTTATCCTCTCTGGGGCGATCCTTATGTGTATAGAGATGGTTCTTTACCTAGTGCAGATGTCCGCGATCGGATGATTGCTTTAGCTTTCGCAATTCCGATTGATACTTTTGCCCAATTAGCTCCGCAGTTCGCCTCTCTTCCTGATAGTTTACCTACTCGTCATTGGAGTGGCAATAATGGGGGTTTATCTGCGTTTATGGATTTGTTAAGCTTAAAAGTGTCCAAGCCAATTGTACATCCTAAACCTGTAAGTCTGGATTCAGTTTTTGTGGAATAATTACGCTCTCAAAAGCATTCTTGGAGTTAATTAACCTAACGCACGCTTTACGTAACGCCCCCC
>NZ_JAQMUA010000370.1:0-9407 GCF_028330895.1 Kamptonema animale CS-326
AAATGGTTGACACCATAATTGCTGTGGCTCTTGACTTAATGAATCCGAAACATTTAAAAAATTGGTTTACTAACTGCTGCTACTGTACCTCATAACATCCGGAAGTGCTGTAATTTAAGAGTTGGCGATCGCACGTCGAAGGGTATGTATAAATGATACTGATAGTGTTGAGTTCCCCAAAAAATGATGACACCTCAAGTCAGCGCTCCCCAACTCAGTATCGAGCAAATAGTGTTAGAAATATTTTCTGCTCGGAGAATTACCCGTACCGATCAGCGGCGGTTGATGTCGATGTTACTGGCAAAAGATTTTCTGAGTTCTGAAGAACAAAACTCTATCAATCGGATGTTTGAAAGTCTGCGTCAGGGTGCTATCAGAGTTGTAGATTAACTCTGAGCCTTCTAGAATACTGTCAAAAACCAATTATCTTTTATTATAAACATATTTTCTTACCACAAAAAGAATGCAGGAGTCAGTAGTCAGAGATTGGTAGAAATTATTCAGAATAATGACTTATGAATTCTGCATTCTTCCACAATTTTCCGCTTAGCAGTGAGTAACAATCAATAAGTTTCGGGCGAGATACGCTCTTGGATGAGGTAATTGATATGGTGGGGGTATGCAAGATCGAGATCGCAGAAACAGCCGAAGAACTTAAGAGCCTATTAACAAAACAAAAAACTGCTAGTAGCTTTCAAAAAATTCAAGCCTTGTATCTGCTCAAAAGTTGTCAAGTCAAGACAGTAAAAGACTTAGCACTTACTATCGGAGTAAATAGGATTACAGTACAGCGCTGGTTAAAAAAGTACCGCACTCACGGATTGTATGGACTCCTAGAAACAAAGCACAGCGGAGGCCGAAAACCCGCTATTCCTGCTAAGGCCCGTGCCGATTTGAAACTACGACTTAGCGATCCTCAAAAAAGCTTCAAGAGCTACGCAGAAATTCAAGAGTGGTTACAGCAAGAGTACAATATTAACGCCTCCTACAAAGCAGTTTATGCCACAGTTAGATATCAACTGAAAGCCAAACTAGCTAAAACTTAAGGGAAGGAAGAAGGAAGAAGGAAGAAAAATTTAGTTATCTAGGAGAGAAGGAAGAATGTTTATACGGTCAGCTTTTTAGCCATCTAAGGTAAAAATCGATCCAAAGCCGCCTTGAGTTCTTCAATCTCACTTTCAATATTACCATCTTTAGCAGCCCTACCAATACACTCAGTTAGATGCTCGTCCAGAATAATCCGCGCCACTCGATCTAAGGCCCCTCGAACAGCAGCAATCTGTATTAACACTTCAGGGCAAGGACGACTTTCTTGTACCATTGTCTTCACACCGCGAATGTGTCCCTCAATCCGAGAAAGCCGATTCACTATCCGGCGAAGAGATGCTTCATTGTGAACGTGAGGGTGAGCAGAGTGGCTGTGGTGATGGTGGTGGCCATCTGCTTCCAAGGGTTGGTCAGCGTCTGGATTAGATAAAACCATGTTGGTTTGTCAATAATTAAAATTTAATATAATCGTAGAGGGCCAAAATTAAACGTCAGGTGAGCGCTCCCGCAAACAAGCGATGTTTTTCAGAGCTAGAGATGGTTGGCAGCGATCGCTCACCCTACCACTAAGTAGAACTCCGATCGCTTGATTCTAAGTTCTGAATTTTTGTATTTTAACTGTCAGAATATCTTTAAGAAGACATAACTGCACATCAGAGAGTTTACGAAAACCTCTCTAAACTTAACCAACCTAGTCCGAGAAAGATTGACGCTATGGGATTTTTAAAGTTTTCACAGCCGTCGCTTCGCGCCCAAATTATTGCCCGTCTGTTGGTAATGACATTGGCGATAGCGATCGCCACCTTCAGCTTCAGCTTACCACCACAATCAGCGATCGCTGCAAGCCTCCCCGATCTGCCTAGCTCTAGCCAGCAAATATTACCTGCAAAGCTTCAAGTTGCACTTCGTAGTTCCCCAGCTCCAGAAACTCACGGCAGTTTCGTCGCCGCAGCGGTAAAGCGAGTAGGGCCAGCCGTAGTCAGAATTGACACCGAGCGTACAGTCACTCGTTCCCTCGACCCATTTTATAACGATCCCTTATTCGGTCGCTTTTTTGGAGACGACTTACGCTCCCAAATTCCGCGCTCAGAGCGCCTCCGAGGTCAAGGTTCCGGCTTCATCATCGACAAAAGCGGGATTGTACTCACAAACGCCCACGTAGTCGATCGCGCAGATAAAGTAACAGTCACCTTAAACGACGGCACTATCTATACAGGAGAAGTACTCGGCACAGACGAAATCACAGACTTAGCCGCAGTTAAAATTACCGCCCCAAGTAGCAATTTACCCATTGCTAGCTTAGGAAACTCCGATGCTGTACAAGTAGGAGACTGGGCGATCGCTGTTGGCAACCCCCTGGGATTTGACAACACCGTAACCCTCGGCATCATCAGCACCCTCAAACGCTCATCCGCAGCAGTTGGCATCCCCGACAAGCGGCTCGACTTCATTCAAACTGACGCAGCCATCAACCCCGGCAACTCCGGCGGCCCTCTCCTCAATGACTCTGGAGAAGTAATCGGCATTAACACAGCCATTCGTCCTGATGCAATGGGAATAGGCTTCGCCATCCCCATTAACAAAGCAAAAACAATTATCACCCAATTAGCCAAAGGAGAAGAAGTCAGCCACCCCTTCTTAGGCATCCAAATGGTCACGCTTACCCCAGAAATCGCCAGAGAAAATAATGCTGACCCCAATGCTCCTTTTAGAGTGTCAGAAATAAAAGGCGTACTTGTTATGCGAGTTATGCCTGATACCCCCGCTCTAAAAGCAGGAATTCGCAGTGGCGATGTCATAGTCGAGATTGACAACGAAGCTGTCACCAGCGCCGCTCAAGTACAAAACATCGTAGAAAATAGCAGAGTTGGTCAAAACCTAAAACTAAAAGTGCGCCGTCTTGACGTAACAAAAGAGCTTTACGTCACAACAGCGCAGCTTAAATAGTTAATGGTTAATGGTTAACGGTTAACTGTTAACAGTTAACCGTTAACCATTTAATCTTCATCCTCATCAAAGTCATAGCCAATCATGTCATCATCTTCCATGATTGAAGAGATCGCATCCTCAGCGCCCTCTTCTAATTCATCATCAATAACGATCGCCTCCTCCTCAAAATCATCATCATCCTCATCATCGACATCAATATCGACATCAACATCGTCCTCCGCAGCACTTTTAACATCGAAACTGCGGTCAGACGTATAAGCGCGGCGAGCAATGCGATCGTCGAGAACCACATCCTCAACCCCTTCAACTCCCTCATCAAATACCCCAGCATCGTAAGCTAGATCGGCATTCATAGAATCCTCATAGGCATTGAATCCAGTCCCAGCCGGAATCAACCGCCCGATGATCACGTTCTCCTTCAGACCTCGCAGCCAATCAGACTTACCCTCGATCGCCGCCTCAGTCAACACCCGCGTCGTCTCTTGGAACGAAGCTGCGGAAATAAACGAATCAGTATTCAGGGAAGCCTTAGTAATCCCCAGTAGCACGGGAGTATAATCCGCCGGCGCACCACCAGTAATACTCATCGCCTCATTCACCTGTTCTACCTGCCGCAACTCGACCAGTTCCCCAGGCAACATCGTCGTATCGCCACCATCATCAATCCGCACCTTATTCGTCATCTGGCGGACGATCACCTCAATGTGCTTATCAGAAATATCAATCCCCTGAGACTGATAAACCTCCTGCACCCCATTCACCAAAAACGCCTGTACCTGCTGGAAACTCTGCAAAGCAGCATCCCAAGTAGAAACCCCGCGCTCCTTGAGAGCTGAGAAGAAAATCTCCACAATCTCATGGGGATTCGCTGGGCCATCGGTCAAAGGATCGGCAGCCTCCACCCGTTGCCCCTCAGACACAACCACATTCTGACCAGGTAACATCGGATAATCTTCAATCCGACCATCATCCTCAATTACCTTCATACCTGCCCCGTCTTCATCCATATCGACTTGAGCAACACCAGCCCGCTTAGCCAAAATACAGGCTTCCTTTGGCTTCCGGGCTTCCAGCAACTCTTCAATCCGAGGCAACCCTTGGATGATGTCTCCCGTCTTCGCTCGTTCAAAGACCAGAATCACTAAGTTGTCACCCCGTTGTACTAAATCGCCATCTTGGACGTGGAGAACAGCACCATTGGAAACCCGATAAGGCCGGGCAATTCGCATCGTTAAGCGGTTTTTGGGAACAGCTACGGCGGATGTGGCCCCCTCTGCGTTCTCGCTTGCTATTGCCTCCACAGAAATCACCTGGCCAGATTCCTCAATAAACACTCCGGGGGCAATTTCCGCACCGGCCACCACCAGAGATCCGGGCTGTATTGCCAGAGCCCCGGAAACCTCAATTGACATCAAATCGGCATCGCGAACGATTAAAATCCGGCGTACAGGTTCGTTACTGCGAGAACGAATACCGCGAATTTCCCCAGATTCCTTACAAAGAATTTCCGTCCGCGCCACTACTGCCCCCGGCGCGATGACATCGCCATCTTTAACTAACAAGCCAGTATTCGTACTGCCCTGAGTAGAATCTGCGATCGCATCTCGCCGAATCGCCAGAGATTCCAGAATCACCAGTTGCAAACGCATCGAACCCGGTTCTTCTTCATCGGGCAACAGCTCAATATCCGCAGCTAAATAAGGGGCATCGTTACCAATTTCTAGCACCAACTGCGTCCGCAATAACTCCAGGCCATCGACTGACTTCACCCGTTCCCCATCTTTATAAGGTAGGCGCTGTACGGCTCGTAGGGCAATGGATTCGCTGATCGCCGTTTGAGAGGGTACGCTGGGACGATCGGGTACGGGAAACTCTACTACTGGCCGCAATAATAAGGCTGGGCCTTCAGTAGTTTCTACATACTCGGCATACCTCAGTTCTTCTGCAATTAAGCCCGGAATGACTTCAGTGCCGGGATTGACGATTTTGCCTTCGGCCAAAGCACCAACGGGGCCATCAATTAAATGCAGTTCCCCTGGTTTAATCACAATTTCGCGGAGGATGTCATTTTTCTGCATCACCTCGACTACGCCGTTAGTTTGGCAGAAAATATCCTTGACGACTTCTGCCCCAGCTTCGACATATTGACCGTCTTCTACTAACAGCAAGGAAATATCCTTATTTACCTCGTGGCACTCTTCGGGAACCCAGAGTAAGGTGCCGCCTTTGACTACTTCGTAGCCCAGTTTTGCCTTACCGCGCTTGTGTACTTCCACGCCGGCATATTTGATAATTCCCCCGGTGGCAGTGCGGTAAGTATCGTCCATTAACTCAGCGACAACTTCCCCATTTTGTACCTTAGAGCCGGGAGTAGCTAACAGCGAAAACCGCTGTACTTTATTCGAGTTTTGAGTTTGGAGTCTTGAGTTTGGAGTTGAAGACTCTCCGCTGGCAGTTTCCCCAGTTTCCTCGCTCTCAATTCCGAGTTCTCCCAGTTCGGCTACGGTTTCAATCGTATAGTGGTCGCGGCCGCCGGCACTTTCTACCCGCACTTTAGCTCGGTCTAGGAGCACGGAAGCGGTGATAATTTCGATTTCCCGCTGGTCAGCAATCCGCACCAGACCGCCATGTTCTGAGACTAGCTTGGTTTGAGCCAGTACGCCACCAGATTTAATGCGATCGCCATTCTTGACTGCGGGTTCTGCCGAGGGCGGTAAGTTGTAGGCTGACCCCGATAAAATCCAGATCAAACCTCCCCTGGAAGCAATGCGGGTGGTGTTCCCTTGGCGGTCGGTTTTTTCTTCCGGGACTACGCCATCGAATTTGACCTCGCCCGCTAAATCCGTCGCTACGTCTTTGGTCACTTTTTCCGTAGTTTTCCGGGCGGCGCGACCGGCCAGAGGCACTTCCGCTAAGAAATCCCCTGGTTGCACCGTTGCCCCATCTTTGACCATCAGCGTCGAACCTTGGACGACGGCGATCGCTACTTTCTGGGCTTTAGCTTTTTTACCTTGAGATCCCTCAGCCCCCGTTAGCACTAACAGACCATTATTTTCTGCCACGAATGCGTCTTCCCCGTGTCGGGTGCGGAAAGGACGGACGCGCAAATCCTGAAAGCGGACGGTACCGGCAAACTCCGCCTTTTCTTGTTTGGCGACTTCCCCAGTAAATACGCCCCCCGTGTGGAAAGTCCGCATCGTTAACTGCGTACCCGGTTCCCCAATCGACTGCGCGGCAATAATGCCGATAGCTTCTCCCAAATCCACCATCCCGGCGTGGGCTAACGACCAACCATAACAGTGCTGGCAAACTGACCGCGTTGATTCGCAAGTCAGGGGCGATCGCACCATCACTTCGGATAACCCACTTTTATCGATCGCGACGGCTAACTCTTCATCGCAGGCTTGATTGCGAACTGCCAATAAATCTCCCGCTTTGACTGGTTTTCCCGTTTTCGGGTCGAGCGCATCTGCGGCCAATACCCGCCCAAATAGCCTGTCTCTGAGGGGAATCAATATTTTCTGACCGTCAGACATGGGACGGACTCGCAGCGATCGCGTTGTCCCGCAGTCAAATTCTCTGACAATTACATCTTGGGAAACATCCACCAGTCGCCGCGTTAAGTAACCCGAATCTGCCGTCCGCAATGCCGTGTCTACTAATCCTTTGCGTGCTCCGTAGGAGGAAATAATATACTCGGTGACTGTCAATCCTTCCCGGAAATTAGTTTTAATTGGCAAGTCGATGATTTCCCCTTGCGGGTCTGCCATCAAGCCTCGCATTCCTACTAATTGGCGGACTTGGGAGATGTTGCCCCGCGCCCCAGAGAAAGCCATCATATACACGGAGTTCAAAGGATCTGAAGCCCGGAAATTCTTCACAACTTCATCTTTAAGGTCTTCGGAGGTACTATTCCAAGTATCAATTACTTTCTGGAACCGTTCTACCCCCGTAATTTCTCCCCTTGTATAGCGAGTTTCGGCTATGCGAATTTCTTCTTCGGCTGCTTCAATTAGCGATCGCTTTGATGGTGGCACTACCAAGTCATCTACACTAATAGAAACCCCGGCTTTAGTTGCATATCTGAAACCCAAATCTTTGAGGCGGTCTGCCAGAGTTGCCGTCCGCGCTGTTCCGCAGTGAGTGAATGACCAAGAAATCAATTTCTTGAGCTGGCCCTTATCCACAACACGGTTGCGAAAAATCACTTTGTTGTCTGCCATTATCGTTCCTGTTATTAATTGCTAATTGCTAATTGCTAATTGCTAATTGCTAATTGCTAATTGCTAATTGCTAATTGCTAATTGCTAATTTGGTACATATCAGTTATGAAATTAAATCTTTAACTCACAACTTTTTCTTACCATTAGCCATTAGCCATTAGCTATTAGCCATTAGCCATTAGCCATTAACTATTAATTGCCGACTCAATTGTTTGGTGATAAATAATTCTCCCCGCTGTCGTGCGGATGTATTGAGAAAGCATCACCCCATCTTTATCCTCACGAACTCGACGGAATTTGTACTCTTTACTCACACTACCGTTCGCCAAATTTTCCACCTTCGGATCGCCCTCCGCCTCCACATTTTCCACTGCGCCGTCAAAGCGCACCCAGATGTAAGAATGGAGATGAATTACCCCCTGTTCGTAGGCAATAACTGCATCGTTAAAATTAGCGAAATAGCGACCTGCCCCTTTTTGGGCCTGGGGATTTTCCGCTGTCAAGTAGTAGCAACCCAGCACCATATCCTGAGAAGGCGTTACGATTGGCCGTCCTGTCGCTGGTGACAAGATATTATTAGAGGCCAGCATTAGCAGCCTTGCTTCCGCTTGAGACTCTAGGGATAGAGGTACGTGAACGGCCATTTGGTCGCCATCAAAGTCGGCGTTAAATGCGGGACAAACTAAGGGGTGTAATTGTATTGCTCTCCCTTCTACTAAAATTGGCTCAAAAGCTTGAATTCCTAAGCGGTGAAGGGTTGGAGCTCGGTTAAGCAGCACTGGATGCCCTTCGATTACTTCTTCGAGCACGTCCCACACTGAAGGATCGCTGCGCTGGATCAACTTCTTCGCTGCTTTGATATTGTTGACTAATCCTTGACGGATCAGGCGGTGGATGACGAAAGGCTGGAACAGTTCGATCGCCATTTCCCTGGGTAAGCCGCATTGATGGATTTTCAGCTTGGGCCCGACTACGATCACGGAACGACCAGAGTAGTCAACCCGTTTACCCAGCAAGTTTTGCCGGAAGCGCCCCTGTTTGCCTTCAATGATGTCTGAGAGGGACTTCAGCGGGCGGTTATTTGCTCCTACTACTGTGCGTCCCCGACGACCATTGTCAATCAGCGCGTCTACAGCTTCTTGCAACATCCGCTTTTCGTTGCGGATGATGATTTCTGGGGCGAGAATTTCTTGGAGTCGCGCGAGGCGATTGTTGCGGTTAATTACGCGGCGATAGAGATCGTTAAGGTCGCTAGTAGCAAACCGACCCCCATCTAGTTGCACCATCGGTCGCAAGTCGGGGGGAATGACGGGAACTACTGATAACACCATCCACTCTGGTTTTGAGCCGGTAGCAATGAAGTTGTCAATCACGCGCAGGCGCTTAATTAGTTTTGCCCGCTTCTGACCCTTTGCGCCGGCAATATCTTCTCGCAACTGTTCTGCTTCTAATTCCAAGTTGATGTTTTGCAGTAAAGTTTGCAATGCTTCTGCACCAATACCAACTTCTACGCCGGACAACTCCGAGTCTTCGCTATAGAGTTGGTCTTCGATTTCTAGCCAAGCATCCTCAGCCAGCAGTTGTTTGTAAGTAAGATTATCGGCATTGCCGGCGTTGAGAACTACATAAGCGTTGAAATAGACAATTTGTTCGACATCCCGCAAGGGCATATCTAATAGAATTGCCATGTAACTAGGGATACCTTTGAGATACCAAACATGGGCAACTGGAGCTGCTAATTTAATAAAGCCCATCCGGTGTCTGCGGACGCGAGATTCAGTGACTTCGACACCACATCTTTCGCAGACAATGCCTCTATGTCTGACTCTTTTGTATTTACCACAATGACATTCCCAATCCTTTGCAGGCCCGAATATCCGCTCGCAAAACAAGCCGTCCATTTCGGGTTTTAATGTTCTGTAATTTATGGTCTCTGGTTTTATAATTTCCCCTACTATTTGACCGTTTGGTAAAGTTCTTTCTCCCCATTGTCGTATCCGTTCTGGAGAAGCCAACCCAATTTTAACGTAGTCAAATCTTTGTTCTAATTTAGCCATATTTACGCCTTTGTTAGTGGTTCGTTGTTAGTTGTTAGTTGTTAATGGTTAGTTGTTAGTGGTTAGTTAATTGGTTGTTAGGTAGTAACGATTTAAGTGCCTTCTTCAAATTTGTAGTAGCGACTTTAGT
>NZ_JAQMUA010000371.1:0-18673 GCF_028330895.1 Kamptonema animale CS-326
GGAAGAAGGAAGAAGGAAGAGGGAAGAAGGAAGAAGGAAGAGGGAAGAAGGAAGAAGGAAGAAGATTTTTTGAGATTGAATTACAACTATCGAAACTTGATGATTATAGAACTTAGGCACCCTTACAGTATGGCCGCCAACGGGTACAGAAAAGAAACTATCAAGATGGCGGTGTTAGGGATAGTTTTGCGTAAACTCTAGTTTAATTTATGTACCATTCGTTAAATTTAAGATTCTAATTCCTTCCATTTAGCTTTTGAGTCTTAATCCACCAGTCACGACTCAGGACTTAAGAGTGCTAAAAAGTCGGCTAAAACTTCCTCTGCATGGGATTCTGGTTTGACTTTGCGGTAGATTTTTTCAATCCTACCATCTGGAGCGATCGCATAAGTCATCCGGGTGATGCCCACATATTCTTTGCCCATAAATTTCTTGAGCCCATAGCAACCGTAAGCGGTAGCGACTTTACCACCCTCATCGCACAGCAAGGGAAAAGGTAGTTGATATTTGTTCACAAATTTGGTGTGGGATTTGGCATCGTCAGTGCTGACACCGAATACAGCGATATTCCGAGACTGGAACTCGGAGTAAATATCGCGGAAGCCGCAAGCTTCTTTGGTGCAGCCGGGAGTGTTATCGCGAGGGTAAAAATACAACACAATTCGCATTCCTCGCAAATTTGCGAGGCTGATTTGGTTGCCTTCAGCGTCGGGTAAGCTGAAGTCAGGAGCTAAATCTCCAGGGTTAAGGGTCATCTGTTAATTTTGTCAAGAGGGCAATTGGTTTTTCGCGGCTGCGTGGAGCCTGCTATGATCTATTTGTGAAGTATCTGTAAACAAACTAGCTTAACGCGGGATACCGCGTTCTAGTAAAGTAATAATTCACGCAATTGTGGGGGTAACTACTCGATATCTGAGTAGCTCTAATGCCCACAGGTGGCAGAATGAGTCTCGGAGAGGCTCGGCGGCTGCTTAAAAATATGCAGCCGTTTTGTTGTTTATTATTGAGGTCAGCATGGCTAAACGCCGCAATCTAAAGAAAGAGAAAGCCCTACGGAATCAAGCTTACGCACGCAAGTTTCGCAAACGTAAAACTACGCCTTTTTACTCTGGCGGCAGAGGCGGCCAGCGGTCGTCTGATGGCGGGAGGCAACAAAACGACATGGCGGCTGCTGAAACCTAATGGCCAAGGCGCTCGTGGGCTTCGGCAATTGCTTTCCTGACTTGCTCGAATCCGGTTCCGCCGTAACTATTACGAGCTGCAACTACTTGCCGGGGAGCGATCGCATCGTATATATCTGACTCGAACTGAGGGTGCAACGCTTTCCACTCCTCAATGCTTAAATCTTTGAGGAGTTTGCCCCCCACGATGCAGGTTTTGACAACTTTGCCTACGAGGTTGTACGCTTCCCGGAAAGGTACGCCCCGCGCTGCTAGATAGTCTGCTACGTCTGTGGCGTTGGAAAAGTCTTCCGCCACAGCAGCGGCTAGGCGATCGCCATTAAATACAATTCCTTCGCTCATCAGTACCGCCATTGCTTCTAAGCAAGCTTTGACGGTTTTTACGCTATCAAACAAGGCTTCTTTATCGTCTTGCAAATCTTTGTTGTAGGCCAAGGGTAAACCTTTCATTAGCACTAGCATACCTTGCAAGTGACCAAAGACGCGCCCGGTTTTTCCCCGCACCAGTTCGGGCACATCGGGATTTTTCTTTTGGGGCATGATGCTGGAACCCGTAGCACAGCTATCTTTGAGCGTGATAAATCCAAATTCCTGAGTTGACCAAAGGATGATTTCTTCTGCTAAACGACTCAGATGTACCATGATCAAGCTAGCCGCTGCCAGAAATTCGATCGCAAAGTCGCGATCGCTCACTCCATCCAAGCTATTAGCATAAACTCCTTCAAATTGCAAGAGTTCCGCCGTAAAATGTCGGTCAATGGGAAAAGTAGTTCCTGCCAGCGCCCCGGAACCCAAAGGCGAAATATTCACCCTCTTACTCACATCACCCAGACGTTCCCAATCCCGGTCTGCCATTTCAAAGTAAGCTAACAGATGATGAGCTAAACTCAAAGGCTGAGCGCGTTGTAGGTGAGTGTAACCAGGAATCAAGGTTTCTACATTCTGCTCAGCGATGCTGAGTAAAACATATTGAAATTCCCTCAATTGGTGACGAATTTTGGCAATTTCTGCCCGGAGGTAAAGGCGGGTATCAGTACCCACTTGGTCATTGCGCGATCGCGCCGTGTGCAACTTTTTGCCCACATCCCCAGTAATTTCCGTTAGTCGCTTTTCGACAGCAAAGTGGACATCTTCCGCCTCAACTCCCGGCTTAAAAAAGCCTTGCTGATATTCCAGGCGAATCTGTTCCAAACCAGCAACCAGTTGTTCGCCTTCCGCCGCAGAAATTATCCCAGTTTTAGCCAACATTGTTGCATGAGCTACAGAACCAGTGATGTCATATTCGATCAGTTCAATGTCAAAACTAATACTGGCATTGAAACGTGCGATCGCAGGGTGCAACGCCGATTCAAACCTTTGGCTCCAAGTTTTAGGGTCAGTTGTCATAGGTGTCAAGTATTAAGTCTCAAGTGTCCTACATTGCCGATTGCATTAGAATACTTGAACTCTGCCATTAACTGTTAACTGTTAACTGTTAACTGTTAACAAATCTAAGGCATAATACCCTTAATGAACCATCCCACAAAGAGGCCAATTACAAAAGCCGCAGCTTGACCACTTGAAAGGAAGTTACTCCAGGCTTTCTGGATATCACCAAAAATGTCATAGGTTTGACCTAACAACACTGTCCCATCAAAAAGCGAATTCCAAAGTAACAAAAGTAGACTATCATTCGCATCAGTTAGGCTGACAAAATGGTTAGCAATTTCCGGCACGGTATTAAGAATCATTGGTATTTTCCCCTGAAGCAGAAAGTTTTACTCGCATTACAACAAGCGTCATGTCATCCCCATTGCGGTTGCCCAGGCCAATAAACTGTTGAACTCGGTCAAACAGGTAATCCAAAATAGCCTGAGAATCTTGATAATTATGACAAGCCCACTGAAAAGCCGCACTTAAGTTTTCCTCATCAAATCGGTCGCCCCTTTGGTTAGCAGCATCAGTAAAACCATCAGTGTAATAAATAATAGTATCTCCCGGAGATAATTGCACTTGCGCCTCAAAATAGTGCGAATCTGCATCCAAACCGATCAGCATTCCTAAAGTATCTAGCCGTTTAAGAGAATTTGTTGCCGACTGCCAGAGCAAAGGTGGGTTGTGAGCCGCATTACTGTAAGATAGAATCCGCGTTTTAGGATCATATTCAGAATAAAACAAAGTCACAAATCGGTGCGAATTGTCCAAATCTGCGTACATCACCCGGTTTAAATGTTGGAGAATTCTAGAAGGCGAGTGGCGGTTTAAAACTTCAGCTCGTAGCATCCCCCGCGTCATCGTCATAATTAAACCCGCAGGTACGCCTTTCCCCATGACATCGCCAATGACAATACTCCAGCGGCCTTTTTCAATTTTAGATTTGAGATTTTGTAGCAGGGATGAAGAATGTTCTCCTTCCTGGGATTTCAAAAGCGGGTCATGGTCAGCGGGAATAAAATCATAGTAATCTCCCCCAACTCGACTAGCAGTTTCGCAACGAGCGGCCACATCAACGCCGGGAATTTTCGGGCATTGTCGAGGAAGCAACCGCAGTTGAATTTCGGCTCCAATTTCTAATTCTCTGTCTAAACGTTCTTTTTCTTGTAACTTAACAGTAAGTTCGTCATTTGCGATCGCAACTGCTGTTTGATCGGCTACTAATCTGACTAATTTCTGCCGACTTGGAGTCCAAACATATTCGGGATCGTGGCTAAAAACATAGAGGCGACCGCGTTCGGAATTCTTTACCAGAATAGGAGCGCCAAACAAGTGAACGTCCTCGCCCAAATAGCGGCTTACCTGATCGTCAAGACTTGCAGTGGAAGTTTGCAGAAAAGTTTCAGGAAAAGCATCTAAAGGGGTTCCCATCTCAGCCACAACTTCGCGAGTTGCTATCTCCAGAGCTTTCCGCATATCTTGACACTGGCGACCTTCCTGACAGTGCAACTGCTGGAACCTAACTTGACCATTTGGCTTAAAAAGTACCAGAGCTCCACCATCAGCATCAGTAACGCGAGTGGCGACTAAAGGAATTAACTCTAAGAATTGATTGAGATTGTTAAAACTACGAAGGGCAAATCCCAAGGAACTCAACATATCTTGAATATTATGCTGTTCCCGATGCAGTCGCGCCACCAGTTCTTTAAGTGCGAAAACTGGCGTTACTTCTGAAGGATTACGACCGGGAGAGCGGTCAGCCGGTTGAGGTGATGGTCTTGGCAAAGGCACAGCAGTCATCGGGTTGGGATTTATTAGTAACAGGCTTATTTGAACTTGGGATTAATTGCTAATTGCTAATTGCTAATTGCTAATTGCTAATTGCTAATTGCCATTAACTTTAGCTATTAACAGTTAACAGTTAACCGTTAACAGTTAACAGTTAACCACTCAGTAGCGCTTCTACAAACTCATAACTAGAAAAAGGGCGGAGGTCTTCGATGCTTTCCCCGACACCAATAAACCGGATTGGTAGACCTAGCTGCTGTACTACAGCCAGTGCCACACCACCTTTAGCAGTTCCATCGAGTTTTGTCAAGACTACTCCACTAAGTTGTGCTGCCTCTGAGAAAACTTCAGCCTGTCGCAAACCATTTTGCCCCAAGGTTGCATCCAAAACTAATAGAGATTCTACGACAGCACCGGGAGCTTTTTTGTCTATAATGCGACGGATTTTGCTAAGCTCGTCCATCAAATTTTTCTTGTTTTGGAGGCGACCGGCGGTGTCAACAATTAAGAGTTCTGTATTTCGTGATTGAGCAGCGGCGATCGCATCAAATACTACAGCAGCGGGGTCAGTATTTTTCCCAGGATTGGCAATCACTTCTACATCGCTACGAGCTCCCCAAACCTTCACTTGCTCTACTGCTGCGGCCCGAAAAGTATCAGCCGCCGCTATTAAGGTTCGGTAGTCTGATTTCTGGGCAAGGTGGGCTATTTTTCCAATAGTTGTAGTTTTACCAGCGCCATTAACGCCAACAACTAACCAGATATTGAAGGTATCTTTTTCTGGCGCAAAAGTCCGGCTTGCAACATGATTCCTAGAGGCGCTTTCTTGGTAAGGAGAATCGAGGAGCTCGCGTAAAAGTTTTTTGAGATAAGCGATCGCTTCTTCTGGGGGTAATACTTCCTCTCGCAGTTTTTGCTGCAAAGCATTGACAATAATATCTGTAGCCTCAACTCCTACATCTGCTTGCAATAACAGCGACTCAATTTCGATCACCGCATCTTGATTGAGGGGGCCTTGACCAACTATGGCTTTAAGCTGGTTAATCAAACTACGGCGAGTTCTCTCTAACCCTTGCCGCAATTTTTGTAGCCAAGTAATTTCTTCAAAAGAAATTTGATCGGGACGGCGACCTTGAGAAGCTAAAATTTCTGCTGACCACACGAAACCCTCATCGAAATCAACGGGAAATTCTTCATCAATAACTGTCGAAGGTTCGGCTGCTGTTGAATTAATAGCAGCAATAATTTCTTCTGGTTCTTCGATTGCTGTTTCTTTTAATCGTTCGATCCGCGCTTCTCGTTCAGCTTGGGCCCTTGCCCAAAATGGTAAGGGGTCGGCAGTCGTTGTTTCTGAGAGTGGGGTTTCTGATGCAGAAATTGTTGCCTCGCCTGGAGTTTCTGGCGAAATTGCTAGCGGTGGTGCAGAGGTTTCTGCTTCTATTTCTGGTGTTTTTGCTGTTGTTACTTCTTCTACTGGATGAATTAATTCTGTTTGTTCAGCAGGTGTTTCCGCTGTAGAAATCTCTAAAGTTTGTGTAGCAATTTCTAGTTCAGAAATAGATTCAGTAATTTCTGGTGGTGTAACTTCTGGTGTGGCTGGTTCCTCAATTTGGGGAGTCTCAGCAACAGTTTCAGTAATTTCTGGCGGCGTAACTTCTGGTGTGACTGATTCCTCAATTTGGGGAGTCTCAGCAACAGGTTCAGTGATTTCTGGCGATGTGATTTCAGGTGTGGCTGATTCCTCTACCTGCGAAACCTCCGCAGCGGTTTCTACCTCAAGTGGTTCCGTGACTGCTGGGGGCGAGACTTCTGCGGTTTCAGCCAGGCCTTTTTGCTGCTGAATATTTTTATAGGCGGCTTTAGCCCAACTTAGGTAGTCTTCAGCAACGGCTTCAGGCTGTTCTTCCTCTGGGGGCGTTGATTCCGTAGAATCAGTTTCCGGTTCAGCAGATTTAGCCTCCTCGTTTTGGGAGTCGTCGGGGCGATCGCTATACTGGCGGCGAAACCAATTAAAAACCATAGTGAAAGGGGGAATGATGAGGGATAAAATATAAAGACACGCTTTACACTTCACACTTTACCCTTATCATTACCAATTACCAATTCCTAATTACCGATCGCCTCAAGCTATTCTAAGCTAAGCTCGATTCTGGCTTAATTTTCTCCACAGCCCGCCGCAGCACTCCATTAATGAACCGGTATCCCTCATCACCGCTATAGCGTTTAGCCAATTCTATAGCTTCGTTAATCCCTACCTGTTCGGGAAGGTCGAGAAACATGATTTCAGCCACAGCGATCCGCATGATATCTCTGTCAATTCGAGGTAAGCGATCTATTTGCCAATCTACCAGCGCCGCACTCAGCAATTCATCAATTGCAGGGCGGTTAGCGCTTACTGTACCCAGGATCTTTAAGGCATAGATGCGAACATCCTCTTGGTTGGCTAGATGGATTGTTTCTGGCAATTCTAGGGCTATACCTAAGCGATTAATGGCCGCTTGGGTCAGTTCTATGGCTTCGTGTACCATTGTCCTCGCAGTTTGCAAGTCAGGGGCACGGATTTCGCTCGCCAGGAGGCGATCGCTACCCCGTTGCACTTCGGCGGCGGCTGTTTCGATCGCATCTTGGACTTCCCCCGCCAGGGTGCGGACAGCCGCTAATACCACATCTTGTAATTGTTGCGCTTCTAAGCGTTCTGGATTTGCGGGTAGTTGGCTGATACCAAGAAGTGCCACTTCACGCGCCGTTTCGCGGGCTTTTTTCATATTAGTTAGTGGTTAGTTGTTAGTGGTTAGTGGTTAGTTGTTGGTTGTTGGTTGTTAGTAAAACAGGACTTACGCACCCTTACGGTGTTACCAAATCTGGCTTAATATCCTCTTTAATTCTTTAAGTCCGCGTAGGCGGACTTTGTTTGTGTAGACGCGATTTCAATCGCCGAGAAATAAACCATCACCAAAGTTTTGAGTACAGTTAACAGTTAACCGTTAACAGTTAACCGTTAACCGTTAACAGTTAACCGTTAACAATCTTCTTCTACAGGAACAGGTTGTAACCTACTTTCAGAAAGTAAGGGTTCTAGCTTTTTGCCTGGGATATTTGCTAATGGTACAGGAATAGAGACAGTAGGATTAACAATACCGCCAGATATTATTACCTTAAAAGCATCTTCAACAGACATAGAGAGAGTAATCACTTCAGTTTCTGGGACGATCGCGTACCAGCCAGTAGTAGGATTGGGCGTAGTAGGGACGAAAATACTGATCATAGTGCCTTGTAGGTGAGACTCAATCTCGGCGCTTACCGTATTCGTGACAAAACCCAAGGCCCAAATCCCTCGTCGAGGATACTCTACTAAGATCACGCGGCGAAATTTATCATTAGACTTGAGGAGAGTTTCTAGAAGCTGCTTGAGGGTTTTGTAAACCGAACCGGCTAGAGGTATCGCCTGTAATAGCCTTTCACCAAAATCTAGCAGCCATCGCCCCGCAATGTTGCGAGCCATCAAACCGATTAGTAAGATGCTCAGCAGGGGGACAGCAAGACCTACCAAGAAATTCAGTAGATTTACTAAGATCGGGTGGAGTCCGTCAAAAGGATTGATCTGGTTGGGAACTTTGGTAAGAAAATTAATGACCCAACTAGCAATAGTAATCGTCAGCCAAATTGTGGTAGCTAAGGGGATCACTACCAACAGACCTGCAATCAGGTCATTTTTTAAGTCCTGCTTGAAGCGTTGGAACATGGTAGTCTACTGTCCTTAATAACTGGCTCAGGGAACAAGTCAAATGTGAGAGGGTTTAGACTAGGCTGGTTTTGAGGATAGTAGCTGTTTTATTGTCTGCTATCCGGCAAGATTGCGCCTTGGTCTCAGGGAAGAGTTCGCGAGCGCGCATCCTCTATATACCTGCTTGAGGTTTTCCTGACAATCAAGCACAGGGATTGGGTGAATCCGTAAGCTCTGATTCTAAGAATTATGCCAGTCAAATGTATATTTTAAGACAATTTTAATTAGGAGGTGACTTCTAACCTCTGAAGACATATATGATTAGGACTAAAGCCCCGGACAATCAGTAGGGTGCGTAACTAAGCCCAAACTCTGAGCCTATCAATCTCTAAAAAAAGCCTAACGCACCCACAAGTTGATTTAACTGTGACAGTTGCGTAAATCTATATAAGTTAGAGTCGATCGCGGCACTGCTAACAGTCGAGGTATCAGATGGAAATTGGTGTTCCCAAGGAAATCAAGGATCAGGAGTTTCGTGTCGGGCTCAGTCCCATGAGCGTTCGGGTATGTTCCGATCGCGGCCATGCAGTCTTTGTGGAAAGTGGTGCTGGTATTGGTGCTGGTTTTACAGATGCCGACTATATTCAAGCTGGGGCGAAGATTGTATCAAACTCTCAGGATGCCTGGAATCGAGAATTGGTGGTTAAGGTGAAAGAACCTTTACCTCTGGAATACCCGCTGATGCAAAAAGGGCAGTTGCTCTTTACATACTTGCATTTGGCGGCGCATCGGCAGCTAACTGAATATTTAATCGCTTCGGGAGTGCAGGCGATCGCTTACGAAACTGTCGAACTCCCAGAGCAAAAATTGCCCCTCTTGACCCCGATGAGTATCATTGCAGGCCGCTTGTCTGTGCAGTTCGGAGCTCGGTTTCTCGAACGCCAGCAAGGGGGGCGAGGCGTGCTTTTAGGGGGTGTCCCTGGAGTTAAACCGGGTAAAGTTGTAATTCTTGGTGGCGGTATCGTCGGTACGGAAGCCGCTAGAATTGCCGTAGGTTTGGGCGCTCAGGTACAGATTTTAGATGTAAATGTAGAGCGTTTGGCTTATCTGGAGACTATCTTCGGTTCTAGAGTGGAATACCTCTACAGCAGTTCATCTCAAATTGAGGCTGTTGTTCCTGATGCAGATTTGCTCATTGGTGCGGTGTTAGTTTTAGGCCGCCGAGCTCCGATTTTAGTATCTCGCTCTTTGGTCAGCAAGATGCACCCTGGTTCGGTGATTGTCGATGTGGCTGTTGACCAAGGGGGTTGTGTGGAAACTCTGCGAGCGACTTCTCACACTAATCCTACTTACATTGAGGAAGGTGTTGTCCATTATGGTGTCCCGAATATGCCGGGGGCTGTTCCTTGGACGGCTACTCAAGCACTGAATAATAGCACTTTGCCTTACGTTGTCCAACTTGCCGATCGCGGTATTAAAGCTCTGGAAGGTAACTCTGCTTTAGCAAAGGGTTTGAATGTTCAGAATGGTCGTTTGGTGCATCCTGCGGTGCGGGAGGTGTTTCCTGATTTGGCAGATTAGGTTTGAAAAAAGATCGCGATCGGGACTTACGCACCCAACCAAAGAAACCGGGTTTTTTTACGAAAATACTTCGCCCTTACTCACAGAAGATCTCAAAAACCCGGTTTCTGGAACCCGGTTTCTGGGACGACCTGCGTAAGTCCTAATCATAATTTAGTCGTGTCTGAAAACGACTTTAGCTATTAGTCAGGGGTTTTAACCCCTGACAGGTTCTTAGTTTAAAAATACGCCGCCTTCTGCTTGAACGTTCAGCGATTTTGTATCAACGCTTAAATCAGTTGTGGCGCTAAAACTTACTTGCAAGAATCCGGGTGTAGCGGTTGCTTGAGGACGTACCATTAATAATCCCCCATCTTCGCGCTGGTAAGTGATAGTGACGGGAGTTTTCAGGCCTTTTAGCTGAATTTCTGACTGTTCCCCCAGGGTTCGCGGTTGCGTGTCCCCCACTACTTGATAACTAATTAAAGCGTTGGTAGTATTCACCAGTTTGATTGTGACTACGCCTTCTGAGGGTTCTACTTTGGCGCTAGGTAGGGGGAATCGCGCAGGGGCCGCCATTGTCTGCGCGGGTGTCTGCGCGGGTGTCTGCGGGGTGGCCTGTGGTGCGGCTGGGGTGGCATTGGGTTGGGTGGTTGCAGGTTGGGCCTTTGCTGGTTCCTGACTGGCGGGTTCTGTGGTAGCAGGCGCGGCTGCCGGTTTCCCTTGAGGCGGAGGCCCACCTGCGAAGGCAATTGTACTTAGACTGACAAGCAGGCTAGCACTGAGGACTCCTAGCCAACTGAGGTTTATTTTGAGTGGGTTATTGTGTGAAATCATCAATATATCTCCTATAATCTGCGATGAAAGTTATGAGCCTAATCGTTATACAGTGTGAGGTATTGCCAGCGTGTTTTACTAGAACAAAGGTTTTTGTTGCTGAATGTGAGTTTAACGAAAATGGTTACAACCATGATTCTTTCGTTGAACAGCCTCGAAATGACATAGGCTAAATCAATGCTTTTAGCCGTCATCGAACTCAGATTGCTTGGCAACATCCGCTTGGATCGTAAAACTTGCACTTTTTAGAGCATCAATAGGAAGTCAACTCAAACATTAGAGCATGAAAGTATCAAAATTACCTCCTTTCTCTGGTAAGATATTTTACTCTTGCTCTGCAAGTTTTAGTTGCGATCGCCCCCTAGAAAATTAAAAATTAAAAATTAAAAATTAAAAATTGAATATCAGAAAATTGTATACTAGAAAATTGTTTTATTAGTTTGGTAATGATGCCAATCTTTTTTAACGGGATTCTTCGGCTCTGTATGCAGGTAAGATAACTGTAACGATCGTACCTCTGTTGAGTTCGCTTTCGATGCGAATGTCACCGTGATGATTTTTTACAATTCCTTGAGCGATCGCTAATCCCAATCCTGACCCCGCAGCGGTACGATGAGTACGAGCTGGATCTGCACGATAGAAGCGATCGAACAAATGAGGTATCGCTTCTGGTGGAATCCCAATACCAGTATCTTTAATTTTAACCTGTAAAGCCCTGTTGAGAGCTGAGGGCTTTTTGCCTTTGGCTGGAAGCTGCAATTCAACGTCAACTTTACCGCCAGAGGGGGTGTAATGCAGTGCGTTACTGATAAGATTTGTGAACAAACGAGCTAATTGATCCCAGTCACCACAGAGCGTAAAATTATCCTCATCCAGATCTACTATTTCCAGCGAGAGGTTGATACCTGCTGCGATCGCGATCGCCTTTTGTTCTGCGATCGCCTCCATTAACAAAGCATCTAAGGGAACTGGAAGCAATTGCGGCTGTACTATACCACTATCTTGTCTAGCTAAGAATAGCAAATCATCAACCAATTTTCCCAACCTGCGAGTCAGCCTTTCTATAAGTAGTAGCTGTTGTTGTTGTTGAGGTTCGATATCTGGTTCTGCTAAAGCTACTTGCACATTAGTTTGAATAGTTGCGATCGGATTTCTCAGTTCGTGAGAAGCATCAGCAGTAAATTGTTTAAGATGTTGATAAGACTCTCGCACCGGTTCCATCGCCAACCCCGATAATAACCAGCCAATAGCAGCAACAGAGATCACCATTAAACCAGTACCCAGGCTTAAATCTAGCATCAATTGACGAATAGGTTTAGTAACTTCAAACCAGGGATGGCTAACCCGCAAATATCCTAACACTTGGCGACCAACTTCTACGCGGTCTGTCACCTGTCTGAGGATGTAAGATGAATCCTTTGTTTTTTTATAAACTGTCTCACCAGTATGGTTAGGATTGAGGCGAATATCCAGAGGTTCGGCGAGAGTAGACCAGAGTAATTCGCCTGTAGGACTAAACCATTCTAGATCGATATGGTCGTCTTCTACGTCAGCATCATTGTCTCGAAAGCTATCAAAAACATTAACTTGAAATTGACCCTTGAGAACTACAGGAGACATTGCGGGGGGAGTTTCTACGGGTTCGATAACAAGGGATCTTTCTACTACTTCTACTACGTGGTTGAGGGTGTCGTCGATGCGTTCAATTAAGGTGGTACGAACGTAGATATAGAAACCTGTAGCAAATAGTAGTAAAAGGACGGCGGTAACGGCGGTATACCAAATAGCGAGGCGACGACGAGTAGCTTGAAACATAACACCTGGTAATTGGTAATTGGTAATTGGTAATTGGTAATGGCTAATGGCTAATTGGTAATTGCTAATTGGTAATTGCTAATTGGTAATTGGTAATGGCTAATTGGTAATTGCTAATTGCTAATTGCTAATTACCCATCTCCCCCTCTCTTCCTCTCTTCCTCTCTTCCTCTTCCTCTTTCCCTCTTTCCCTAGCCCCTAGCGCCTAGCCCCTTCTTTATAAGTCCTTTGCAAATAACTCACCTAAAAGGGTGAGTTCAAGATACCTAATTGGGATGAAGCAGTACCGCTATTTTTAAGATTATTCTATAAAGAAGAGCATTTAGGAGAAAAGCCATGAAAGCTTTTTACAAAACTATAGGATTCTTAAGCATAGCCCTGACTGTTGCTCTCGCTGCACCGACTGTCTCGCTAGCGGAAGAACCTCTCTCACGTCCGTCTGACTCCATAATTGTAGCCGATGATTTTGTGGATTTAGCCGCAAATGCTATGGAAGTTAAAGACTACCGCAATGCGCTTTATCAGGCAAATAAAGCTATTGACTTAAATCCCAACCAACCTGAAGCTTATTTTCTGCGGGGTCAAGCTAAACTACAATTAGGTGAACGAGAAGGCGCGATCGCAGATTTGGAACAAGCAGCCTCACAATACTTAAAACAAAATAACAGAGCTGGATATCAAGCTGCTCAAAACATCTTGTCTGATGTCTAAGTGAGTAAAACTACTTACTTAGGTAATAACCAATTTATCTCGATGTACGACAGTTTCAGCACCAGCATAGCCCAAAATATGGGCAATTTTCTCAGAATGGTAGCCCTGGATTTGGCGGAGTTCAAAACTGCTATAATTAACAAGTCCTCTGGCAACTTCTTTACCTTGAGCATCGCATAATTGTACTGCATCCTCACTTTGAAACTCTCCTTCAATTTGAGTAATACCAGCAGCTAAAAGCGATTTACCAGCCTGAGAAATTGCCTTGACAGCACCTGCATCTAGGTAAAGCTTACCAGCAGGCAGGAGAACATTTGCAATCCAATGTTTCCGAGCATTAACTGGTCGAGGCTGAGGTTCAAACTGAGTACCGATTACCTCTCCTTTGAGAATTTTCTCAATATTGCGGGGAAAACGTCCTTGGGTAATGACAGTGCGGACTCCCGAAGCAGTAGCAATTCTAGCCGCCTCAATTTTTGTTACCATTCCTCCAGTTCCCCAACCGCTTTTTGAGTTTCCCGTTTGCACTTGAAGTGTTGCTAACTGTTCCATATTTTCTACCAAACTAATTGGTTGAGCATTAGGATTGCTGCGAGGATCGGCTGAGTAAAGGCGGTCTACATCTGTTAGTAGAAATAGCCAATCTGCCTCTACTAAACTAGCTACCAAAGCTGAAAGGTTGTCGTTGTCACCAAACTTAAGTTCATCTGTGGCAACGGTGTCATTTTCATTTACTATGGGAATGACACCTAACTTTAGCAATTGTTGAAAAGTATTATAAACATTGACATAACTATGGCGTTGTACTAAGTCACTTCGAGTTAATAAAACTTGTGCGATCGCCTGTTGTAGTGTTGTAAATAAGTCATCATAAACCCGCATCAGTCGCCCTTGACCAACTGCTGCAACAGCTTGTTTTAGGGCAATATTGCGAGGGCGATCCGTCAGTCCTAAACGAGCACAACCAACTCCTACAGCCCCAGAGGAAACTAAAACAACTCTATGACCTTGATGGCGTAAACTAGCCACAGTTTCAACTAAACTAGCAATAGTTGAAAGGGCCAAATGTCCTGTTTCTGGCTGAGTGAGACTAGAAGTACCAATTTTAATAACAATAGTTTGAGGCATAAATAATTGCTATCTGTTGCAATAAATCTTGAAGTTTAATTAAAATTTTCATACAGAAGCTTTCATAAGTTGAGAACGACGCTCTTTTACAATCTCAGGAATATATCTGTTTTTGTCCTCTTGTCCTTTAAATCCTAGACGCTCATAAATCATTCCCCCAATACCAGGAATTACTTCTCCTTCTTGAGTGCGTTCGTCATCCTCAGCAAAGTATAAAAATTCAAATTTATCGTAAATATCCTTTTCAAATTCATTTATTAGTTTTTCTTGAGATTTGTGATACATGACAGGAGCCACGATAAAAATTGTATCTGGCGTAATTTTTTGAATTAGGTTGATTAGGTTCGTTTTTACTACACAAGCTCCTGAAATAATAGATTTAATAACTATTAAATAATTAACATTACTTTCTGTTGGTTCTTGATATTTTTTGATAATTGGTGCGACTTTTAAATCTTCTATTTCAAAGGGCGAAAATCTTTGATTCCAAAAGCAAGCAAAAGCAACTAAATCCAGATGATTTTCTAGTTGATTTAATACTCCTCTCGCTAAAAAATCCGCATCTTCAACTGTAGAGGCAAGATAAACACTTTTCTCTTTATCTATTTTTGTGAGAAGAGCATTACCCAAACTCATTCCCAGCTTGGTCATGGTTTCTTGATATAGTGGAGCCTCGATACTTTTGTCCGTTAAGGTATTAAGTAAAGAGCGAATACGATTGTTAACAAGGGATGAGTATTTTCGGGTCATATTAAAAACACCTCTAGCTGCTCAAAGGAAGTAGGGTTATTTTTCTTAATCAGTTCTTGAAACTGCCTAAATTGGTCAGTGTCAATACTGTAGGGCAATGTCCCCTCTTCCAGTCCATCTCTATAGCTCCAATGCAGGAAACCTTTAGTCAGATTATACGAGAAATTGTCTATATTGCTTAAAATATTTTCTACTTGGGGGTCAAGTTGCCGCTCCTGGCTGAAAGAACAAATATAAGAGGGGGTTGACTTCTGAGCTTTCTTGAGGATGTCCATGAGAGAAATGCCAGATTTATCACTGCATAGCCACGCGCCTAGTAGTACCGTTACGACACACTCTATCTTGTCTGGGGCGGGGTTTTCAAAAGCTGATAAATACTCTATTGCTTCGCGAAAAGCTGGTTCTTGTTCGATAATTTTTACTAACTTGGGTTCGGGTGGAAAGTAAATAACTTGGCTGTATGATTTAATCTTGTTAGGGATGTTTTGATTAAGCGCTGCACATAAGTTCTGAACAGAAACAACTAGGTAAAGATTTGAATTTTTAGAATTGGCTAGATTTAACTCTTGTTGCTTTTTAAAATCATCAGCTATAGATTTGAGTCCCTTGCCCCAAGTTATACTTGTACCGCTTTTTAACTGGTAGTGATAGAAAATGTTGCTGTCAGCAAATTCAATGAGTAAATCATCAACAAAGGCAGGAACTTGAGTATAAAATTTTATCAATTCGTTTTCTTCGATCGCCCTTTTTGATAATAATGCTAGTTGATAGACAGTGAAATTAGTTTCATAGTCACTTCCTTTCTGATTATTTGTACCTCCTTGATTTTTATTTTTTAAATAATCAAGAGCTTCATCCCCAAAAAGTTGTTTAATTTGTTCTTCTTTGTACATTGTCTCCTTTAACTATTATATTTTATTTTTAATGATAGCTTAACTTTTAATTGTCAAAGATGCCCCTAAAGCTTGAGAAACCCATACCTCAAAAGAACGCATAGGATATTTTCGTACTGCCTCACCAATATTAACCATTGGTTCCACTAGAATAGTAAACATACCCAAACGATTCCCTGCCAAAACATCAGTAAAAAGGCGATCGCCCACCATTGCCACCTGTTCCACTGGCAAATTCATCGCTTCCACTGCCCGTCTCAACTTGCGGCGGGAAGGCTTAACAGCCCCGGTAATATAAGGCAAATTCAAAGACTCAGCAATACGACCAATTCGAGGCTGACTCACGTTGTTGCTGACCAACCAAATAGTTACTGTTGGTTTAATTTCTTCTACCCAGCCTAACAGTTCCGCAGAAGCGTTAGCTGCCCTCATGGGTACGAGAGTTTCATCTACATCTAAAACTAATCCCTTGAGTTGATTTTGGTGAAGGATATCAGGAGTGAGATGCACTACTGAATTGCCGAGAACTAAGTCAGGCTCTAAAAGTTTGCCCCAAGACATAAATAATTGCTAATTGCTAATTGCTAATTGCTAATTGCTAATTGTTTTTCTACTATTAGCTCTTACCTATTAGCGATTTATTGAGATTTGCGCTGCTGCTTATCCACTTGAGCGATCGCTGCTTCGTGTTCAGCCGCCGTTTTGCTGAAAATGTGAGTGCCGTCATAGCGAGCCATGAAATACAGAAATTCTGTATCTTCAGGATAAAGAGCTGCCTCTAAACTCGCTATTCCTGGAGCCGCTATTGGTGTTGGCGGTAAACCGGGGTTGATATAGGTATTGTAAGGAGATGGAGTTTCCACCTGCTTAAAAGTGAGAGGCTTTTCGCGAGTTTGGCGGATGCCCAAGGCGTACTCAACTGTCGGATCTGCCCCTAAATTCATTCCCTGTTGCAGGCGTTTACTAAATACGCCAGCAATACGTTTGCGTTCAGAGGCAATTACAGCTTCTTTTTCCACAATACTCGCTAGAGTCACCCAATCTTTCAATTCCAGCTTAGTTTGCTTTTGATCTTTTTGATATAGGGGGAGAGCTACTTGCTCAAAACGGCTGAGCATTTGTTTAACCACTGCTTCGGCATTAACGCGATCGCCCTCTATTTGGTAAGTATCTGGATATAAAAACCCTTCCAAATGAGGCAACCCACTTGGCAACCAAGGATAATAGCCATAAGGAACTTGACTCGCCGCCGTCAGGAAGTCTTTAGCTGGGAAAAAGCCTTGGGCCTCAAAATAACTCGCCATATCCTGCAAAGACCAACCCTCTGGAATAGTGAAGCTTAACTGCATCACCTCTCCCTTCCAGATTTTGTCAGCGATCGCTGTCAACGGCACAGTCGGCGACAATTCATAAGTCCCAGCCTTAAAACCGCCCTCACGGTTTTGCAGACTCAACCATCGCGCCCACAAATTCCAGCCCGTAGCAGAACGGATCAGTCCCGCTGCCTCTAAATCTTTGCCAATCTGTTGGCTGGAAGTACCAGGAGGAATGGCGATCGAAACAGCAGCTTGCTGAGGTTCCCCATTTGAGCCTGCTGTTTTTGCTGGGGAACTAACCCAACTCCACCAAGCCCAGCCCTGCCAAGCAAAAAAGCCCCAGGTTGCAGGCAGCAAGATTAGATAAAACAGCACCTTAGAAAAATTCTGAGTACGTTTTTTCGTCCTGTTTCGCTCGTTGCCTTTTGTCTGTGATTCTGTATTCATTGTCAATTGTTGAAATCAATTGTCGAGGTCAATTGTCAAGATTTCTTGGCACTTAACTAATGGCAGGAAGACTAAGGGGAGAAAAATCCTAAATTAAATAATTGCCGATTTTAGATATTTGAGTCCGTCTAAAATCTCAAATCTAAAATCGGCTGGCGCGTGCTTGCTCTATTCCAGTTCATCAAAGAATTGGTCTTCCAGCATCGGCAATAGGGGTTCTAACTTTTCAAACTCTTCTGCTGAGAGCAGTTCCGGTTTGCCTGCTTCATTCATCCGCGCCAAGATAAAGAACGGGTCAAGGGGCGTGTAGATAGCATACTCCTGTTCTTCGTGATAGAAGCTAGCTAGCCACATAAGTTCCTCGAAATCCGATTCATCTTCGCTTTCGGAATCTTCTGGCGCATCCTCTTCGGAAAATTCTGGCAACTCTCCGACAACAGTCAGCGTTACAGCCGTCCGCAGGAGCTTTAAGTTATGCTCCTGTAGGACGGCTTCGGCAGTGTCAAAAATTAGAGAAATTTCGGCCTCGTCTTCTACGGGGATAGCTGCCTCATCCGCGTCGTCTCCTTGCCAAGTAAAAATTTCTACTGGCGAGTCAACGGGAAGCAGCAGGACGTATTCTTGGCCCTCTACGTCCATAGAATGCTCAATGCTGCAAGTCAGCGATCGCCCTGCTTCATCAGTCAGGGTGACGGAATCTTCGTCGGAATGTCCATTCCGTTTGGAGGATGGGGATGAGAACATTGCGTATATGTTGTTTGCACTCCACAGTACGCAAAGGTACTGGGAAATTTTCTCGCTTTTGGCAACAGCTCGGAAACGACCTGCGAACCTTTCTTTGCACAATCAGGATATCACGTAGCGGTTGGCAAGATGGAACGATGGGCAGATGGGGAGATGGGGAAGTGGGGAGCGGGGGAGATGGAGCGGAAGAATTAATATCATGTTTAGCAAATTATTTACGATTTTGTCATTGCGAGCCAAGCTCGATCGCAGTTGCGAGGCACGAAGCAATAGTCAAGCAAACTAAGCCCTAAGCAATCGCAACATAAATGCGATTGCGAGCGAAGCTCGCAATGACGATTATTTAACCGATATGAAATTATCTCC
>NZ_JAQMUA010000372.1:0-26587 GCF_028330895.1 Kamptonema animale CS-326
ATTGTTAAAGCTCAACGAAAACCCAAGTTAAAATTGATTATCGCTCCCTTTCCGGATGCCACCCTACGTGGAGAACCATTTTTCTTTGAGCCACTGCCGAAAATCCCCTTGACAACTGGCTTTGAGCCTTAACTTGTCACCGATGAGAAGGGGTAGAGGAACGGGCGCAACTTGCTAGTGTATTATATATAGCCATGACCATTCTAGATAAACACAGTAAAGATTTTGACAACTTCATACTTGCAATCCGACCAACATAGGTTTGGTTTTAAACTTGAGTTTGTAAGGGATTCGGAGAACCCCTCTAGGGTTTTTTCTACGTTTTTAAAATTGATTGATTTTTGCAAAACAACAGATAAATATTTGCTTGATGCGCTTGATGCTGATATCGAACCAGCTTTTGTTTTGAGTGACATAGAAGAAGGTTCTATCAGCGTTTGGTTTAAAAATGTCTTTAAGTTACAGGAAGACATAAGGTCAGACTTAAACTTAGATAGTGTCTCTGGTTTTCTAATTCAGGCGAAGCGAGTTATTGTTGCTTTTTTAAGAGAGCGAAATACGATAAGTAAACCTTCGGAAATATCAAAATTACAAAAAGAATTATTGCAGTTATCAACCGGGGTCGAAAATAGCAGATTATTGGTTTACGCACCTCTAAGCCAGAAGGATTTATTGTCTAGCATAGACAAATATCAGTCAGCTATAAATGAGCTTCAACCTGGCGACAAGCTTTCTTATTTATACGAAAACTCTCAATTGCCTCTTAATACTAACTTCAATATAGTTGCAGACGTTCGAGATGAGCTGTTAACTAAAGAAACTAAAGTTACTCAATCAGAAATGATTTTAAAAATAAAAAAACCAGATTACTTGGGAGAATCCAAATGGGAATTTAAGTATGACAAAAAAATTATAGAGGCAAAAGTTGACGATTTAGAATGGGTAGAAAAGTTCAGAAATAAAGAAATTGCAATTCAGCCTGGAGATGCTATTAAAGCGATAGTTGAGATTACAACAAAATACGACGCTGATTACAAAGTTTTTTCTATAAAATATAGTATCCTGCACGTAACTGAAATTATTGCAACACCGGTTTACAAGGAAACACCCCTATTTGACGATATACACGAGCCTGACTAATCAAAATTTAAGTCTAATACCTCGCTATCCATATTATTAGGCGTATAAATAGTAATTATATTTTTTTCCCAGTCTATCTCAGCTTGTTTCCAATCCCAAGTATCAATTCCATATTCCGAAAATCTAGATATATCTTTAGGATTTCCTGTAAGAATAATAACTCGATCAAACTCTTTCTCTCTTTTTATACAAATTGCTTGAGCAGCAAGGATGACATCACCATCTAACTTATCGTCATTAGTTGTGGGTATGGCTTTTTTTCTTGTCCAAGCCCATAAGTTAGCAGCTTCTAACATAGCCTCAGAAGTAAGGGGAATGAGCTGCTTCCTTTCATGACAAAACTGGTCTAGGACGCGAATACTTTTTTGAAAATCTTCGCGAATTAATTTACGACGAACCTCGTAATCACATATTTCGGGAATTCTCACCTGTATTTTTTTATTCTTAGTAAAATCCGAAAACTTTTTTAATGTTTTACGGATTTCATCATTCGCTCGTGGGTGGGTGACTATTCCTAGAGGCCCACTGTCTAACAGCAGAAGTATTTTTAGGGACATGATGCAATAACCTCTACACCCTGTTATTTTTTAGTAATTCTTCCAGTCGAGGATACACCTCCCTATCATAGCTAGGATCTTCGTCCATTAACTCTTCAATCAAATCAAACATCTTCCTTGTAGCTTTTACCCCTTCCTCGAATTTTTCTTCTTTCTCCCGCTCAATCATGGCTTGTAGAGCATCCTGTAAATTAGGGGTAGGTTTGTCTTTCCTGAGTCTTCGCGCTCTTGCAACAGATTTTGGTATCGATAAATAAGAAGCTTTGTACTTCTCAAACAAATTTTCTTGGCGATAGATAGAAGGGAGAAACAATTTTATTCTCAAGGGCCATTCTCCCTTTCCTTCAAATCTGGATTTAGCTAAAACAGTAAAGTTTTTAGCTATTTCTATAAAGAAAGCCTGACTTTCATGTGAAAAAAAATCCCAGCATTCCTCAATTCCTTGAGAATATTTCTCAAGCTTAGTTGCATATTTATTGATATCAACAGGGAAGTCATTGTTATCAAATTCAACAGTTAAGCGGGTGGCTTCTAGGTATTTATTAGCACCTGCCACCATTTCAGCTATCGTATCGATTACATTTTTCCCCTTTAAAGCAGCAACTTCTCTTAAAAGTTCACCGACTTCGCTCTCTAATGAATTGGGGGAACTTAAGCTATTTTCCAGGGTTTGCTTGAATGTTTCAATATCTTGAATTGTCTTCTGATTGTTAAGAGTGTCTTCGCAAGGAGATAGATTGCTAAACATTATTTTGCCTCCTGTGTTAACTCAAAATTTAAAGTTGTGTCCATGAGGACTTACTAGCCTTAGATGCGCTTGTTTTCTTATAACACGATCATCGTAGCAGTTTTTGTTCAAAGCGTGGCCTAAGCAAATTAAATACATAAAAACAGCCCATCGGTCGGTTGATTGACTGGCTGTTTTCTGTCTCAACAGTAAAGCGCAAAATTATTGCCTTTCTATCTTTTCAAGGCGAAATATTACGCATTGGGAGACTACTGGGATAATTCTACAAATTTTGTAGATTCTCCCTTAATTCAGAAGTGGTATACTCTCTGCTGGTTTGAACGGGACAGACGGGGCTCGAACCCGCAACTTCCGCCGTGACAGGGCGGTGCTCTAACCAATTGAACTACTGTCCCAAGTTTTAAAGTTTTAAGGCACAATTTCTATTATGCCTATCTAGCCACAACTTGTCAAGGGGTTTGCTGAAAATTTATTCCGAACCCCAAAATCTGGGTAAATTGCAGGGGGTTAAAGTTATTGTCGCTCACCAAGAGGAGCGATCGCCTCCCATCTGCCAGCAAGGGCCCCAAGGTCAAACCCTCCAGATTATCCAGCCTCAGATTGAGTTCTTTTAAGTCCAGCAGCAGCCTCTTCTGAGCAGGCGAGACTTGGGAGAGGCGATCTTTGAGGCTGTCGATCGCCTGAATATTGTCCGCTTTTTCCAAAGAAACGTCAAATATCCTAATTGTAACGCCGTTTGCTTGAGAAAAGGCTCGCTCTAAACTCAGCAGGCGATCGTCTGCGATCGCGACTAAATCCACTAAACCATTAGTAATAAAACTTCCCGGCGGATTATACTCACCAACCAACGGTTCTGTAATATATACAAACTCCTTTTCTGGCTGATTATTAACCAGATTATAGCGCAAAATCCGGCAAGGCGTACCTGTTTGACTCGTTGGGACATCGCCATCTTGAACCAAAGCATTTTCTGTAGCTGTAAACAGATATTTCCGATCGGGAGTTACCGCCAAACTTTCCAAAGCCAAGTTATTACGAACACCTACATCGCCCTTAGCATTGGGCAAAAATTTATCAGGAATTGGTAGCGTTTTTAATAGCTTACCTGTCAGTGAAAAGGCCTTAATAAAAGGAGGAATTTTGCGCTCAGCATCTCCCTCGGAAGAGACAAAGACACTATCTCTACTAAAAGCAATTCCCTCGGAATCAAGACTCAAAGGAGCAAAAGGTTTGCCATTTTCATCTAACAGTGTAGTCACGCCTACAAATTGCACTCCCTCCGGTTTCAGCT
The DNA here is from genome assembly GCF_028330895.1 of Kamptonema animale CS-326. Lineage (NCBI taxonomy): Bacteria > Bacillati > Cyanobacteriota > Cyanophyceae > Oscillatoriales > Microcoleaceae > Kamptonema > Kamptonema animale. The sequence continues at coordinate 3,737 of NZ_JAQMUA010000372.1, forward strand.
TACCAGAACTCAAATCAACTTTGAGAGTGTAAAATCGAGCAGCAGCCTTTTGACTGCGGTCATCAGAAATAGCATAATAAACTTGTTTACTAGCATCATAAGTAATGCCTGAAAGTCCCCCTAATTGCGTTTCCTGAAACTCTAAGCCAGTCGAAAATGTTGCTTCCCCGATCGAATCGACTCTTGCGATCGTCAAAGGTAGGGCGGGCAAACCCATAACAATAGCTAAACTCAATCCTATTAACAAACAATAAAGCCAAGGCAGAAACTTGATGGTTTTGATCATGTCAAATTAGCACGGAAACCAGTATAACTCACTTCCAGAAATGGGCGACTGAGACTCGCAAACTCGCCGCAAATGATTAGCTAAGCGCTCCCCACCTAAAGGAGCTAAAATATAATCTTCCACTCCTAAAGTCCGGTCTACCCAAGGTAGGCTAAACTTAACTTTTGGACTAAGGGCAACAATTGGAACTTCCTGAAGTTGCGGGTAATGGCGAAGTTCTTCGGCCCAGGCTTTCCCCTGTGTTTCTGAAACTTCTGCATAAATCAGTACCATGTCTACAAAACTGGGCAAAAATTGAGAGTGAACTGCTTCTATATTAGATAAAAATGTGACTTCAAATCCATTAACGGAAAACAATCTTTTCAGATTTCTAGAGTTGTTCGGCGGTGTACCAATGGCAACTACGCGGGTTTTTTCTAATGTATTTTCCCAGTTATGCTGCCTTGTATCAGCCCCTATTTGCCCCGAATTTAAGGGGTTATTACAGAGAGTACAATTGGGAATATTGTAGGCACTTCCTTCCGAGACTGGAATAGGCAAATTGCAGCGGGCACACTGGATAACTGTACAGTTTCCTCCTAGAAAATTGCCAAAGCAATCAATATCTCCTTCCACATAAAGCTCTCGAAAGTCCCGTCGCTGTTGTAGCTGTTTCCACAGCTCCTTAAAGTCACTATGATAGCCCCAGTATTCATAAACTAATCCTCGAAAAAATAGCGGCCCGCTCATGGGACTCAGAACACTTTTGCCACGACTGACATAGTAGGCAATATAGCTCATTAATAACTCTATGTTTGTATTTTTCCCCCTAGTTTTTTGATGGCTTGGTATAGAATTACTAGCTGGATTTGGCGAAGGGAGAGAAATCTGGGGAATCAAAGCATGGTTATGATTTCTGGTAGAGCTCAATATCCTTGCTGTTTTCGCCTGAGAAAGGGCTAGTTCTGCATCCGCAATCAATTGATTAGCAGAGGATTTAGCGTCAGGAATAGTGCTAGCAACTCCGTAACTGAGAGTGACGTATTTACCGATCTGAGAATTGGTATGCGGGATTTCTAATGCTTTTACCCGAAAGCGGATTTCTTCTACAATTAGTACAGCATTTTCCGCCTCTGCATTTGGTAAAATCGCAGCAAATTCTGTGTCGCTGTAACGAGCTACTAAAGCACCTGAACGGTTCACATTAGAACGAATTGTGGTGGCGATTTGTTTCAGAGTGCGATTACCTGCTTGATAACCGTAGGTGTCATTATATTTTTTGAAAAAGTCTATCTCCCAAATAATCAGAGACAAAGGTATTTTTTCCTGTACTGCTCGCTGCCACTCTGATAGAAGATATTCGTCGAAGCGGGAACGGTTAGGAACCAAGGTAACGGGATCTAATAAAGTTAGTTGCTGCAATTTTTCCTGCGCTACTTGCAACTGCTGATTTAGATCTGATTGCTGAATCGCGATCGCAATTTGAGTTGCCATTCCTTTGAGCAAGTCGATCTCTGATTGTTGCCACTGTCGAGGTGTCGAACATTGATGCACAATTAACAATCCCCAGATTTGATTGGAGATGGGAAATTCTGACTCTGGAGTGTTTTGCAAAATTGGTACTGCCAGCCTTGCTTTGATATTAAAAAATGTTAATAATTGCAGCAGCCGCAGATCTAGTCCGGCATGGCGGATATCGGTAATCGCCAAAGATTCTCCTTGCTGATACTTTTGAAGGTATTTTTTTTCTAAAATAGAGGGATAGTGAATAATAAATTCCAGCATGGAAGGGAAACCCAAACCTACTGCCTCTACAATGGCTGAACCGTTCCCTTCTGTTAAAAAGCGGTGGATAATTACTCTATCCGCTTGCAGAAATTCCCGCAATTCTGTAACTGTGCTATTAAAATTTTCCTTCAGGTTTAATGAGTGGCGAATTCGATCTTGCATCGCTCCAATTAGCCGATCTCGATCGCACTGTTGCTCTCGCAATTGTTCTACTTGTTTGCTCTCAGTAAGGTCGCGGATAATATTTAATATAATTGTTTCTTCGCCAAGTTCTATGCTTTGGGCGGTGATTTCGATGGGAAATATGCTCCCGTCTTTGCGGATGTGAACCGTTTCAAAAGTAATGGCTTCCTTGTCTACTTTTGCCATTTGCTCAGCAAAGCTATCCAAGTTATCAGAAACTTGTAAATGCTGAATATTTAAAGAAAGCAATTCTTCAGGCTCATAACCGTAAGCCTTGGAAGCGGCATTATTCGCTTCAGTAATTCTCCCATCAAGCTGAGTAAATAAAATTAGATCGCGAGTATTTTCCGAAAGCAGTTTATAGCGTTTTAATGTCTCTTCTACATAACTATGTTTGCTGAGAGTGTTGCTAAAACCGTAGGGCATTTCCTGATTGCAGTGTCTGCACAACCAGTAAAGTTTTCCTAGGCGGACATGGGACAGCAAAGGGTAGGAACATAAGGGGCAAACATATTCACTCATAATATATAATTGTGATTGTGAATTGATTGTGAATCTAAAGGTGTTTTTTTAATCCGCAGCTAAGCGGCTGCTCCTGCAATTATTATCACTTGAAACTCATAAAAAATTACTATAAGTTTACAAACTTTTAATAAACTCAAAGAAACTTTGTGTATAAAAACTTTTTTTAAGATTTTATGAAGACAAAAAAACCAATTCTCGATCGCTAACAAATAATTAAATATTCTGTAAAAAGCTTGCTAACCAATCCTTAACATGGTAGGTGGCGCGGCAGTCATCCTCATTATAACGCACGATCGCATCGAGAAATGCGCGATCGCCCGTTTTTAACCACTCATCATACCAGCAGACGCACTGAGCTCCATTCGCTTTAGCGTCGCGCCACTCAAAACCCATCCAACGGGCAATGGGTTTGAGAGCATAACTATCTACGGGCAAGATGACAGTTTGCGTCACCTGTTTGTGAATATCGACAAAACGTTTGAGCACTGGTTGCCACTGGTAAGCTGGAGTTTTGTAGCGTCGCGCTAACCGCTTGACAGTCTGAATTTCGTAGTCGCAAAAATGAAAAATGGGAGCGATGGGATAACTCCAAACTAAGTCTAAAAATTGCTGCCAGATTAAACCTTCATCAGCGGGGATTTCTGCTAGTAGAGCATGATAAGTTTTTGTATTTTTAGACCGATCGACTACTAATACACCTTGCAGATAATCTAAATTTAGCTCTGGTTCTGCTTCGAGATCGAAGTATATTTCTACTGGGGTGGTAGTTAAAAAATTAGGTGGGTAATTTGATCTTGATATTTGGGAAGTAGGAGTTAGAAATGGGGAATTGGGACTTAGATTTTCTGAACTTCCATTTTCGGCGTTCAAATTTCGGATCATTGCTTGATTTTGCAGCTTTGATTGAGCTTGCTGCACCAACTGCGCTGCTATTCCGCCCTCAAATTCCCGGTAATTAATTAACAATTCAGGATTGGCTAACGCCAGAGATTCGACTGTAGTTAAATTAAGATTTTGTAGTTGAGCATAACGTGCAGGTGTGACTCCCGGCAAGAGAGAAAGGTGTTTTTTTGATTCGGCAATCCCATAACAACTGGTATACCAGCGGCAAAGATTGCACTTCTGACGAGAAATAAACATCTCTGGGTCGTTTTTTTCTTCAAACATCTGAATGCAATGTTTTAAGATTTCCTGCATTTGAGGCAACCGCTGCCACAAATTCACCGCATAAGGCCCTTTTTCTCGCAGAATTAGCCATGCAGTATCGGGCATTACCCCCTGTGCCGACGCTAGCACCTGAGCGTGAAAAGCACTAACAATTTGATAGTCAAGTTTGGGTCGCTTGGCGATCCAAATGTCAGCAGGAGCATACATCCAATCGCCAAGATCCGAATCACCCGGCTGTTTTACTAGCAAGTGGGGACGGCTGAGTAAGGCAATATTTGAAGGAAGAAATGAGGAATTTACTATATTGGAAACTTCCGAATTTTCGATCGATTCTGATAAATTTTCCGATTTCTCATGCTGCAAAAGCACTCCTCGATAAATGCGGTCAACGCCTTGCCGCATTAAACTTAAAGTAGCTTCTGTACCTGCTACCCAATCTCCATGAGGATAGTATGGTTGATGATATGCTTGCTGTTCTACAATTGTTTGGCGATAAGTTAAGCTATCGCGGATCAGTTTCAGCAGAAAATCGCTGGCTGGGTCTAGTTGGTTGATATCTCCGTAAGCATCTAAAAATGCTCGGCGATTGCAGCGTTGGTAGTTAAGAAGTTGTTTGTCTGTTATCAACATTTAGGGGATAATATGGATGTTAGCTTTTAATTTTAGATTGGGTGGATAGCTTATTCTTAAGGTTAACTGACTGCTGGACAAAAATATCAGGGATAACACCAATGACAAATTCAAAATTAGCAGCTCATCGGCAACATTTTCCAGCTTTAGCTAATAAAGCTTATTTTAACTATGGGGGACAGGGCCCCCTGCCCCAGATGTCTTTAGAGGCCATCAAGCGATCGTATGAATGCGTGCAGCAAATGGGGCCTTTTTCTAGGGAGGTCAATGCTTGGGTGACAGGGGAGGCGATCGCTACACGATCGGCGATCGCATCTGAGTTAAATGTCCCAGCGGAGGCGATCGCACTAACGGAGGATGTCACCGTCGGCTGCAATATTGCTTTTTGGGGCATTGACTGGAAGCCTGGAGATCACCTATTGCTGTCGGATTGCGAACACCCTGGTATTGTAGCAACTGCGATGGAACTTCAGCGCAGATTTAATATTGAAATCTCTACTTGTCCGCTAATGGCAACTTTGAATCAGGGAGATCCGGTGGCAGTTATTGCTCAACATTTGCGACCAAATACTAGACTTTTAGCAATCAGTCATATTTTGTGGAATACCGGTCAAGTTTTACCTCTAGGTGAGATTGTTAAAGTTTGCCATAATTCTCCTGTTTCTACTCTTAAAAATGGGATAGTCAGAGTGTTAGTAGATGCGGCTCAATCAGTAGGAGTATTGCCCTTGAATTTGATTGATTTGGGCGTGGATTTCTATGCTTTCACGGGTCATAAATGGTGGTGCGGGCCAGAAGGTTTGGGGGGACTTTATGTAAGTGCTGAGGCCTTGCCAGATTTGCATCCAAGTTTTATTGGTTGGCGTTCAATTATTATGGATAAAACTGGTAATCCTACTGGTTGGAAAGGGGGAGCGCAGCGTTATGAAGTGGCAACTTCTGCCTATCCTTTATATGCAGGTTTGCGGGAAGCGATCGCACTTCATCATCAGTGGGGAACTATTGAGGAACGCTATCAAGAAATCTGCCGTTTAAGTGGGTATCTTTGGGAGCGCTTATCTGAGATCGATGGCGTTAATTGTCTGCGGAAGTCACCGCCGGCAGCGGGTTTAGTTGCTTTTGAATTGACTAATGGAAAACCCCATAATCAGCTAGTAGATTTTTTGTATCAACAGAATTGTATGGTGCGGACAATTCTCTCGCCTGACTGCGTGCGGGCTTGTGTTCATTATTTTACTACGGAGTCAGAAATCGATCAATTAGTTGACGCGATCGCTAGTCAAAACGTATACTTTATATGAGATAAGCGCTCTTTTTTAGTAAGTGTAAATAATGATTATCTCATTAATACATACGCATTACAGGTGATCGTAGATGTCGGGAATGTCAAGGGGTTCAGACTTGTTCGACATCCGAATATAAAATTCTAGTTTCTTTTCCCCAGTCTTCTGTAGCCAAGCTTTTTTGGGAGATTTTTTTACATCAATCGCGCAGATATCTTTAGTATCAATTTTTTCAAACCTAATTTTGATTTGCTGAGTAAAATTTTTGCCAATATGATTACAAATCGAATCAAGAATTGTTCGCTCTAGCTGGTCAATATTTCGTTTTGATAGTAAAGACAAATCCTGTTCTAGTCCGAAAATATTACCATTATCTTCAACGCCAATAATGAGAGTTCCACCTTCAGAATTGAGAAATGCCACAATTGTCTTAAGAGTGCTAAATCTTAATTCTTTATTCTCACAATTGCGCCTAACATCCCACTGAAAGGTACTCTTATATTCCAAGCGATCGCTTTCAGGTAGTTTAATCAACTCAGAAATTGGGCGCAGATCGCCGATTTTTCGGATTGTTGTTAAGAATCGGCGTAGTTGTCGCTCTTCAATCCGTTCTTTCAAAACTTCTTCTGTATCTGCTGCATCAATCACCGTTTTGTTAATCACAGCAATGTATTGACCAAAATATGTTTGTTCCAAGGATTCTATATTCTCGTTAATCCATTGCTCATTCTGGATATTACCCCAACGGTTGAAGTAAGCGATCGCATCCTGAATTGATTCATTTAGCAGATCGAAAACATTACCTCGCATATTTTTAGAAATATAATCCCATGCGCCCATCTTGAAAGCAGCGCGACAATCGGCAACCGTATCATTTGCAGTCAAGATAATAACTACAGAAGAAAGATTGCGGGCTTTCACTTCGTCAATAACGGCAAAGCCACTGTCATCCTGCTCCATTCGCATATCGGCAATAATTACGTCAAAGGGATCTGCTAACTTCTCTTTTGCTTGAGCAACACTGGTCGCCGTTTCAATCTGCTCATAGCCATAGTCCCGAAGCCATTCCAGTAATTCATTCAAAAAGCGAGGATTATCCTCCACCAAGAGCAAATGGACGTTTTGAGTTTGCATATTATCTATTACGCATCTCCCTCAACATAAGGAATATAAATTTCAAACCTGGCTCCATCTTGTCCCGTTTCCCGAATATAGCCGTTCATCTGGGTCAGGGTTTTACGGATAATGAACAGCCCTAATCCGCTACCTTTACCCTCCTGAGATGTGGTTTTTAGGGGTTGAAAGATCCAATCTTTATTGTACTCTGGAACGCCCTTACCATTATCAGCAAATTCAATCAACAGATATTTTTGCTCTCCAGGGATATTCATGCCCCGAATTCCTGATGGGTTGACCACATCTTGAGAGGTGATATGAATCGTTAATTTCTGCTGGTCAGCATTGTGCTTTAGAGAATTTTCTACCAGTTCATTCAGGGCACTTTTTATCTTTTCCTCATCTCCATAGAACTGAGAGTCACCATTTCGTATTTGCAGAATAATCCAAGCATTATCAATTTGGCAAGTTGTTTTCCACTTTTCAAATAGTTCCTTTACCTTAAAACGATGATTTTTAATTGTGATGCCTTCGTTGATGGCTTTCAAGTCACTGAGAGCACTCTGGGTTAGTTCCAGTTGTACCAGCAATTTCTCAAACCGAGTGTAATGCTCGTCATTAGATGCTAACTTTCGCATTGCTCGTCGAGTCTTCGACTCAATCACAGCCAGTTGGTTATTCACAAAGTCAGAGATATCATGGGCAGTTTTGGAAATTACCGCCAAAATTTGCCCATAATCATCGTGAGGAACGGTTTCAATCTCAGATTTTTGTGCGGCTCTACGTCTGTTAACCTCTTCAAAGACATCTTCAATGTCTTGAATAATACCGCTTAATAAGGGATATTCGAGATCAGAGCGACGCGAAATTCGATAAGCGATTCCTTTCAGGATACTGATCTCATTGGCAATTTTGTGATACATTGCCCGATTGAGCATTTCAGTGTTGCTCAACCCGCTCTGGACATCAGTTTTGACCATTTCAAAGTAGTCTTCCTCACTAAGGTTAAGAGTTAGCATTTCCTTTGCTTCAGCATAACGTGGAGAATCTTTTTCAATTTGTTGTAGCATTGCAATGGCTGTTTCGTTGTGGGGATTATTAGCAAGAATACTTCTAGCACTGTAGAGCAGTGTTTTCTCTTTATCATCGGAGTTGGCAATTGCTGCCTCGAAATATTCGTTACCTTTCTCTGGTTGCTTAATCCAGTAGTATAGCCTACCTAAGTTGAGTAGAATTATATTAGCTTCATATTGAGTCAGAGCCTTGATTCTGATTGCTAGTAATTGGTTGATTGCCTCTTGGTACTTACCTAGTCTTTCTAGTGCAGGGGCGTATTGAAAATAGATAAAATTGTTTCTTGTATTAGGATTTTGCAATCCAATTTTTAGTGCTTTTTCAAAGAAGGGCAAAGCCTTTTCATCCTCACCATTTGATGCTAAAGCAATGGCGTATCTACTTAGTATTATTGCATTATTAGGTTCGATTTGAATAGAACGCTCAAACAACGGTAAAGCTTTATTATATTGATCAGTTACTATCAAAGCATAGGCATAACTATTTAGCATTATCGGATTATTATATTCAATTTCTAGCAAGCGTTCAAAGAACGGTAAAGCCTTCTCATACTGATTAGCTGCAATCAAACTATTGGCATAACTATGGAGAGTTTTCAGATTATTCGGTTCAAGTTGAAGTGCTTGTTCAAACAACTGAAAAGCCTTCTCATGCTGATTGGTTTCAATTAAAGCATGGGCATAACTCCTGAGAGTTATCGGATTACTCGGTTTAAGTTGAAGCGCTTGCTCAAACAACTGAAAAGCCTTCTCATGCTGATTCGTTGCCGTCAAAGCATTGGCATAACTCCTGAGAGTTCTCGGCTCATTCGGTTCAAGTTGAAGTGCTTGTTCAAACAACTGAAAAGCCTTCTCATACTGATTCGTTGCTGTCAAAGCATTAGCATAACTCCTGAGAGTTATCAGATTATTAGGCTCAATTTGTAGCGCTTGCTCAAAGAAATAAAAAGCCTTCTCATGCTGATTATTTTTAGTCAAAGCATTGGCATAACTCCTGAGATTTTTTGGGTTTTTAGGCTCAATATCTACTAGAGTCTTCAAAATTTCCAGCCTTTTATCTAGTCTGTTTCCCTCCTTTAATACCTTAGCATAGGAAGTTAATGCTTTACCACACTTTCTCAAAACTTCCGTATTATTAGGATCTATTTCCAAAGCTTGTTGGAAGATCGCGATCGCACTCTCATAATCACGCGCCTGCATGAGTTCTTCAGCTTGGTTTATTAAAAAATTGAGGCGATCGTTACTCATCACACCATGTCTCCGGTAACAAAGGCGAAGTTAAGCCAATAATTCAGAATTTAGCATAAAAATCTTGAATTTATTTTTCTATCTTACACGACCCCAAGGCGATTGCGAAACCTTCAAGTCGAATAGAAAGACGATCCCGATATTCATTACTCCAAATCTATAAACATTTTATGTTGCGAACGCCGCCCAGCATTAAGCCACCAAGCATTATCTAGTTCCCAAAGCCTGTCAACTGAATCGTCAGCGTCAATATCTGTGGCAATCAACAGTACCAGTTTATCATCATCTGGCGATGAACTTTCCGGGTCAATAGCCATATCTAAAATTAGTAAATTATCGGGAAAGTAATCGCGAATTTTATCTGGCGCTTGCAGTAAAACTGGAACCAAAAAAGGATGATTATCAAGGAATTTCAACCCCTCCGATCGCTCTCTAAGAGTATAGAGTTTTTCAATCTGTTCTATTTCAGTTTTATCAATCCCAACCCAGGGCACTACACTCGTTTGTCTTGCTGTCATCTTACATCTCCATAAATATATTTATTTACACAAATACCATTCTATTATAGAATAGTCTCTAAACAGAAAGCTTGATTAATCTTATGCCTAGACCAGCGTTATATATAGCCATCACCAATCACGGATTCGGCCATGCTGTCCGCGCCTCATCCATTGCTGGAACAATTCAGAAATTATATCCAGATATTTTATTAATTATGGTGACAACTGCACCGAGATGGTTGTTAGAATCTTACATCACAGGCGATTTTATTCACCGCCCCCGTGCCTTTGATGTTGGAGTTGTGCAATCTGATAGCTTGAATATGGATCGAGGCCTTACACTGGAAAAATTACAAGAACTTCGCACCCAACAGCGGTCAATTATAGCTAGTGAAGTTAATTTTATTAAGCAAAATCGCGTGGGATTAGTGCTTGCTGATATCCCCCCTTTAGCTGCTCCCATTGCTAAAGCTGCGGGCATTCCTTGCTGGATGCTGAGTAACTTTGGCTGGGACTTTATCTATCGCGATTGGGGCGGTGAATTTATAGAAATAGCAGATTGGATTAGCGAATGTTTCAGCAAGTGCGATCGCCTATTTCGCCTGCCTTTGCATGAACCCATGAGTGCTTTTCCTCACATTGAGGATGTCGGCTTAACTGGCGGCGATCCTCGGTATAATCTAGATGAACTTAGGGATAAATTTGGCCTCCAAGCACCTATTGAAAAAACAGTATTGCTTACCTTCGGCGGCTTGGGTTTAGAACAAATACCCCACCACAATTTACAACAATTTCCAGATTGGCAATTCATCAGTTTTGACCCTCAAGCACCCGCTTTACCAAACTTGATAAATATCAATAATAGGGATTCCCAAAAATCTACTTTAATCCCCTTTCGCCCCATTGATTTTATGCCGCTATGTGGGCGGTTAATTTCTAAACCAGGCTATAGCACTTTTTCAGAAGCTTTGCGTGTGGAAGTACCGATAGTTTCTCTCACGCGGGAAGGGTTTGCAGAATCTCCAGTGTTGCTAGAAGGCATTCAGAATTATGCTCACCATCAAATTATATCAAATGCTGATTTTTTTGAGAGTAACTGGGAATTTCTGCGACAATCTTTGCAACCGCCACGCTTATCGGATAAATTAGATAAATACGGGACTGAAACAATTGCACAATCTGTAGTTAATTATTTTCAACACTAAACCATGACTCACTATCAACAGTTAATCAGAATTCAAACCGCTGGTAAATCTCTATGTAACATCACTTCTAAGGTAGAAGATGCAGTAGTTAAATCAGGTGTTAAAATAGGACTCTGTACTCTATTTTTGCGTCACACTTCTGCTAGCTTGGTAATCCAAGAAAATGCCGATCCTGATGTGTTGCGAGATTTAGCTAACTTCTTAGCTAAGATTGTACCAGAAGGGCCTTATTATATTCACGATGCCGAAGGGCCAGATGATATGCCGGCACATATTCGTACCGCTTTAACTCATACTTCGGAACAAATACCAATTTCACAAGGGAGATTGGTATTAGGAACTTGGCAAGGTATTTATTTATGGGAACATCGACAGCGAGGAAATATGCGGGAAGTTGTCGTTCATATTAGCGGTGATTGAGGGAAATTTAGGATAGATATTGAGACAGCGATAGTGGGATAAATTTGTCAATATTGGAGCCATTTAACTGCGGATATTTTTATCCTCAAGTTGCTTTCATTCCTTCATAAAGAACATTCCAACGTCGAAAAATACGATCGAACTTACTATCCCATTGATTGCCTTCAACGTTGCGGGGAATTAGTGGAGGAAAATAGCGATCGCAATCCTCCAATATTTGAGATAAGATTCGATCGAGTTGAGTTATTGTGCGATCGCTAAATTTATGGCGAATATCTTTTCCCAATAAAAAAGCAGCCGCATCTTCAAATTCAATTTTCCCTTCAGATAGTTCGTCAATAAGTTCATCATAAATGCGATCGTCCTCACTGTAATTTTGTAGAATAAAATTAATATCTTCAATATCTTTGGCTAACTGTCTATCGTTCCAGGCTATCAGTTTGAGGGCGATAAAAGCAAATAAGGGAACTACCAAGAATTCAAGGTTATCTATTGTTTGGCTAATGGCATGACTTAAAGCTTCTTCTAATCCCAATAAATTCATCTCATTGCCATCTGGCCATTGAATTTGTTCGTTGGGTTGACCGATTTCTCCAAAGGGTACGATATCAACTTCTATATTTGTATTAATGTGAATAAATTTGTGAACGCTTGAAGTGGCTTGAAAACGAGGAGATATTCCTTTAGTCATGCGATCGCGCAGGATTTCAAATTTTTCCCAACTCTCCAAATACACAGCACAATCCCAGTCAGTCGTAGTGCGACCTGACTTTTTATATGGTATATCAAATATTAATAATCTCGCTCCTGCACCAGTTATTAGCATAGGCAATTTCAAAGCATCTACTACTTCCTTAATATCTGCTAAAACTTGCTTTTCTCTAGGTTCAAGCATTAAAATTAACTCCTCCGACCTTTTAATATTTTCTTTTCCCCAAATATCTTGCCTCTGGGTTCAATGTACTGATGATAAATACGCTCCGCAGTTTCCCGCAATCGTTCATTAGCAGTTAAGAGTAATTCTGCATGAATTAGCAATGGATCTGTAAGTATTTCGCCATGAAAATCAATGTTAGTATTTCTATCTGGATTTTCTAAATAATTAGTCCAGCCGTTATTTATTCCAAACTGCTGAATTAGAATAATTTCTCCTTCAGGAGAAGGCTGAAGCTTCATTTTTGCCGCAATTCCTATGACTTTTAGTTTTAGTCTTACCGAAGTTTTTGACTCATCATTTGGCAAATGCAAAGTAGCACTTTGAGGACGAAGGTAAGAGGTAGCAATGGCGGCCCCAAGTTCTCCCCCAATCAAAAAGCTACCTTCTTTTGCTATCTGAATAATGTTCTCTGTAGTTTCTGCAAAGCTGCGACCTCCTCCGGGGGTAAAACTTCCTAGAATAAGTTTAGCCCGGAGGCTTTCAGCATAGCCCATTTCCCATCTTTCTAATAGCTTAATATAGTTGATAATCCGATAATTGCCATCTCGCTGCCGTTGCAGATATCCTAATTCATATAAGTCTTGAATCGTGCGGCTGACAGTTGAAGGTGCAACCCCTGAAACCTTAGCAATTTCCTGATAGTTGGATTGTAAAATATGGGGAGATTGCAAAAAGCTATAGATAATTTTAAGGGTTGTAGCTGTAATATTAGAAGATAAAATTTTGGTAGTGGGAGGACGTTGACCGCGAATTAGAATATAAGTTGCTGGACTATTGAGATAGATGTTACCTGCTGTATCTATAAACTCGATATTATGTTTGAGAAAACGCTCGATGACTGCATTTGATAAGTAGCGGACAAATAGAATAACTTTTTGCCCGGTTTTTTCTTCAAGATATTTACAGTAAGAGATTGCCAATTCTGCAATTGTGGTATTAACAAATGGCTGAATTTTGTAAGTATATTGCACAGATTGTTGATGGGTATTTATGGTGAGAATTCCATCAGCATTTACTCCGGCAATAGTTAGGGGTTTGGTGTCAATAATAGCCTGAATATTAGGCAAAGCCTTAAAATGTTTTAGGCAGTCATTTAACAAGGGTTTTTCTTGTTTCATTGCAGCAAATTTTCATACTTAAAATGTTGAAAGTTACCGATACTTTTTATTATGGCACAATCCTAATAAAGTTTGAGTTAACAGTAGTCAGATGTCACCACTTGGTTATTTTGAGTCAAGTATTCATTTTTGGGCAAGCACGATCGCAATCTGTACCTCACTCATTTTAATAGATTCTGGAGTCATGGGCGAATTATAAAATAATCGGCGTGGTGGCCCCACAACTTCATATTCAGGATGTTGTTCTAACCAATCTTTTAACTTGTGCAAATTAGTTTCGTAGCTCTCCCAAGTATAAGCACCTTGCACGCCGATACTAACAACAGTCATCGGCTGATTATCTATCACCTTAACTCCTGGTTTCACGCTAGAAGGAGCAATATTGGGGTCGCCATATAAAAACGAAACTTCAGCTCGATTATCCTCTCCATTTGGTGTATCTGAAGTCACAGTATAACGCGCTTCAACGGGTGTAGTCATCGCAATTTGGTTGTTACTAATATGCTCAAATAAAGGATTGAAAGCAACTCTATTCGCTGCTTGTAAATCCCCATCGTGGGTATAGGTGACAGCGCGATAGGAGGGATATTGCTTAACTTCAATTGCACCGACTTGGGTGGGTTGAGGAAAACCTTGGGGTAAAGATGCTGACATTGTTTATCTCTTAGATTTTAGGTAGGACATAAATAATCGATTTGACAAATCATTATAGCTTGTCTATCATTAATAAATATAGTACACCGCAGAAAACAAATGACTCAAAATAACGATCTAATTCTGGTCACGGGAGCGACTGGAACCGTCGGCACGAACGTTTGTGAAAACCTAGTAAAAGCTGGTGTCGCTGTGCGTGCAGCTTACAACAGTCCTAAAGGAAAAGAGAAACTTGAAAAACTCGGTGTCGCTGAAACTATCCAATTAGATATCGCCGATCGAGCTAGCCTTGATGCCGCCTTTAGCGGAGTCACAAAAGCTTTTATTTTGGTTCCCGTACATCCCAATATGCTCGAACTAGGTTGCCAAACAATCGATGCCGCCAAACGAGCAAATATTGAATATATCGTCCGTAGTTCGGGGATGGGAGCCGCACCAGACGCTACTATTTTACTAAATTGGCACGCTCAAACAGACGATTATCTTAAGGAAAGTGGTATTCCATATACGCTGATTCGGCCCAATTCCTTCATGCAGAATTTTATCACATTTAACGGCTACGAAATTAAAACCCAAAACTCGATTTATCTTCCTTTGGGGAATGGCAAAGTAAGCTGGATTGATGTTCGCGATATTGCCACTTTTGCGGCTCAGTGCTTCATAGAATCTGGACATATTGGCAAAACTTACACGCTGACAGGGCCAGAAGCGCTGAGCATAGAAGAATGCGCTACCCTACTTTCAGCAGGTATTGGTAGGGTGATTACCTACTATGATATTCCTGAAGAAACAGCTAGAGCAGGAATGCTTGGTGTTGGGATGCCAGAAATCAGCGCCGATGCGATTCTCGGACTTTATGCCAGCTACAAAGCAGGATCTGCATCAGAAGTATCGCCTCAATTTGAGGAAGTGACAGGACAGAAGCTCATCAGCTTCGCCCAATTTGTAGAAGACTATAAGGCAGCTTTTGCAGCATGAAATTGTTGCTTAAAAACACTTTGTCAAAATCACAATCAAGAGAGAAAGACCGCAAATAAACGCAGATAACTTCTAATAATTATCTGCGTTTATCTGCTTACATCTGCGGTTAAGAAATCCCCTTATGCACCACCGCGTAATTTATCCAAAACAGTGCGATCTTCTAAGGTGGAAGTATCCCCTGTCACCTCTTGACCGGCAGCTAAAGAACGCAACAACCGCCGCATAATTTTGCCCGATCGCGTCTTCGGTAAGGCATCAGTAAACCGAATTTCTCCGGGACGTGCGATCGCGCCAATCTCACTGACAACGTGCAGTTTCAACTCCTTCTCTAACTGCGGACTCGAACTATACGCACTATCTAAGGTAATAAAAGCTACAATCTCCTCTCCCTTAATCTCATCCGGCTTACCCACAACCGCCGCCTCAGCGACCGCAGGGTGAGAAACTAAGGCTGATTCAATCTCCATTGTACCGAGTCGGTGGCCGGCAACACTAATCACATCGTCCACGCGACCCATCACCCAGAAATAGCCATCTTTATCCTTGTGTGCGCCATCGCCTGCAAAGTATAAATAATCGCCATTTTTCGGGCGCAAATATTCCCAGTAAGTGCGACGGAAGCGATCGGGATCGCCGTAAAGCGTTCGCATCATTCCCGGCCAAGGATGCTTGACGACTAGATAGCCGCCGCTTTCATTGGTAACGGGTTCGCCGTCTTGATCGATGACATCGGCCACAATTCCAGGGAAGGGTAGGGTTGCAGAACCGGGTTTAGTCGCGATCGCACCTGGTAACGCGGTAATCATAATCCCACCCGTCTCAGTTTGCCACCAAGTATCGACAATTGGACATTTGGAGTTACCGATAATCCGGTGATACCACATCCATGCTTCCGGGTTAATCGGTTCGCCAACGGTTCCCAATAGCCTTAAAGATGATAAATTACGGGCTTTGGGGTGATGTTCGCCCATTTTCATAAAGGATCTGATCGCAGTCGGCGCGGTGTAGAAAATGTTGACACCGTATTTCTCGATTACATCCCAAAAACAACCGGGGTTGGAATTACGCGGCGCACCTTCGTACATCAGGGTTGTAGCGCCGTTGGATAGAGGGCCATATACAATGTAGCTGTGACCTGTAATCCAGCCGACATCGGCTGTACACCAGTAAACATCGGTATCTTGCAGGTCGAATATCCACTTAGTGGTCATGTGGGCGTATAGATTGTATCCCCCTGTGGTGTGGACAACGCCCTTCGGTTTGCCTGTACTGCCGCTGGTGTATAGAATAAACAGCATATCTTCGCTGTCCATTGGTTCGGCGGGACAGTCGGCGGATATACCTTGTTGTAAGTCGTGCCACCAATGATCGCGGCCGGCTTCCATGTGAATTTGTTGTTTTGTCCGTTGAACCACCAAAACGTCTGTAACGCTTGGTGTTGCGCCGTTAGCGAGGGCTTTGTCTACTTGTTCTTTCAGGCCAACGATCGCATCTTTGCGGAAGCCACCATCTGCCGTAATTACGAGTTTAGCTTGGCCGTCGTTGAGGCGATCGCGCAAAGCTTCAGCGCTGAATCCACCAAACACTACGCTATGGATTGCACCAATTCTGGCACAGGCTAACATCGCGATCGCGGCTTCGGGAATCATCGGCATATAAATACCGACGCGATCGCCTTTTTGCACTCCCAATTGTTTAATTACGTTCGCCATTTGGCAGACTTCGCGGTGGAGTTGCGCGTAAGTGAGAGTCCGAGAGTCTCCCGGTTCCCCTTCCCAAATCAGCGCCGCTTTATTCTTTCTCCAAGTCGTCAAATGCCTATCTAGACAGTTGTAGGAAATATTAATTTTACCGTTGACAAACCACTTAGCAAAAGGCGGTTGCCAGTCGAGTACGGTATCCCATTTTTGGAACCAGTCAAGTTCTTTTTCTGCGAGTTCTGCCCAGAATGCTTGGGGATCGGCTTTAGCGCGATCGTAGAGTTGTTTGTACTCTTCCAAGCTTTTGATATGCGCTTTTTCGGAAAATTCCGCCGGTGGCTGAAATAGGCGTTTTTCTTGCAGTATTGATTCGATAGTATCTTGTGACATCGTTCTTAACTGTAACTTCAATTAGTCTTTTTAACTATTGTTTGCACAAGTTGGGACAAAAATATGTTTATTTTCCTTAAGACTTGAGAATCTCCTGTAAACTTAAATTTTAAACTATTGATTGAGTGGATAAGTTATGAGATAATAAAAATGGTAGTATCTTAGTTATCCTGTGGATGAGCGACGGTTTGATGAATTACCAAGTTGAGTTTAAGCCGAAAGCGATTAAAGATTTAGAATCTTTGCCAGTAGAGGTACAAAACCGAGTTTTGACCAAGATTGAGTTAATGCAAAATAACCTAACTGGGGATGTGAAACGCTTAACTAACTACACGCCAGAATATCGACTGCGGGTAGGAGATTACCGAGTTTTATTTGAAATCGAGGAAGATGTTTTGGTAATCTACCGTGTCAAACATAGAAAAGATGCTTACACTTAGACAATTGGAGGAAATATTAATGATTCCATTACATCCTGAGTTTATTACGAAAAATGGCAAAAAGGAATTTGTCGTGATACCTTACGAAGAATTTGAAGCACTGCAAGAACTAATTGCTGACATGGAAGATTTGATGGATTTGAGAAAAGCCAAGGAAGAAGATGTAAATCAGCCTTCAGTGCCGTTAGCAGAGGTGAAAAAAATGTTAGGATTTTAAGATATATAGGACTTACGCACCCAACAAAGAAACCGGGTTTTTTGACGAAAATACTTCGCCCTCACCCACAGATTCTCTCAAAAACCCGGTTTCTGCGACGACCTGCGTAAGTCTCGATCTAATGAAATTGTTGTTAAAATTGACTCTAAAAAAAGCCATGACTGAAAATTTAGAAGCAAGCCAACTTTCACTAAATGACGTTCACCGCCTTCTCAAACTGGAAAGACAAATAGAAGGTGCTTTTGCTGAATCTTTATCTCTGGAACCACTAACCGACGTTGAACAGCAGGAAATATTGGAGATCGGTCATAATTTTTGGCGTTATCTAGAAGCTGGAAAAATTTCTGAAGAACTGGTTAAATTTTTATTGCTTTCACCATTAATGAGATTAACAGGATTTTTCAAAATTCCTGTCGTCCTGACAATGGAAAATAGTATACCTATTGAAGTTGAAGATGAAGATACTTTAATTAAAGGGCAGTTAGATATTTTAGCAGTAAATCAGCCCGATGCAGCACTGACAGCAACGCGGTTTTGGATTTTAGTAGTAGAGGCAAAAAATAGTGCGATCGATCCTTGGGCAGGTTTACCGCAATTGTTGATTTATGCGTTTAAGAGTTTGCAACAGCAAACCTCTGTTTGGGGATTGACGACGAATGGACGTAATTATCAGTTTGTATATTTGAAGCGGGGAAATCCTTGTACTTATCAGATTTTACCAGAATTGAGTTTGACTGATACGGAGCGATCGCTTCAGTTAGTCCAAGTTTTGAAAGCTATTTGCAAGTTGCAGAATGTACAGTTACAATTAGCATAAAATATTACAAGCTAGTGCTATAATTAGAGTGAGCTTAGGCTAGTCTTTTTTCAAAAGGGTATGTCATCCAAATCGTCATCGATTGAGCCTGAACTTGAGCCTTCATCTCCCACGTTTCCGCTATTTTCTAGCTCTTTGATAATTGTCATAGTTGGCCATACATCTTCCAAAGTCATCCCTATTAAAGCTCCAGCCGCTTCCATATTCGCTACTGCTGGATTGCTATATAAAGGATTAATTGGTGCATCTTTTTGAGAGATTTTTATTAGCGCTTCTCCTGCCGTTTGCCGAATCATTTCTTGACTGTCTTGCAAGAGTTCAGTCAGATGAGATATGGCTCTAGGATCTTTGAGTTCACCAAGAGTTATTACTGCCCAATATCGAGTCAACCAATATTCATCTTTAAGAGCTTCTATAACTGGTTCTACCGCATTAGTACCGCCTAACCATCCCAGGAGCATTGATGCTGTCCCGCGCAAGTAATCTAAATTTTCATTTTCATCAGCTCTGCCATTAGTAGGGGGTTTTCTCAGCACCCGAATTAAAGGTGCTATTAACCGTTCATCCTGAGAAAATTTCAAGATATCTCCGACTTCATGGAGTAAATAAGAGCTAGTATTCCCATCTAATTGAGGAAGAATAGGTTCTGCTTGCTCTATTTTTTTCAGTGCTGCTTTTACTAATGGCTCTGAATTATATTTCCGCCAAATCTCCCAAACTTTATTTGTATCTTTTGCTAAATAGCCATCTGCTTCTCGGTAATAAGCAGTTTCATAACACTCAGCCAGAGTCACCATCATATCAGTGAGGCTGGCGTACTCCGCTATAACCGTATGACCGCCTCCTTTGAAATTGTAACAAACTACCTAGATAGATTTACAACCTTCATGAAAAGCAACATAGCCTGTATCACAGGACTCGATACCACAAAATATTTCTAAACTTGTAGGATTTTGAAAACCAGAAAGGCGCTTAAAAGCGGAGAGTCGATTTAATATTTCCGGATCTGTAACTGCATATTTTTTCCTTTTTAGATATTCATCAACGACAAACTGCAAATTTAAAAATCCCCAAGGGCCGAATCCTGAAAAACCATGATAGATGTCAAATAGTCCCGCATATTGCCATGTAGAGCCTGTTTGAGAGCCATTTCTCCACTGGTATAACTCGTAGATTTCGTCAGGTAATCGGATTGGCAAGTCTTTAACAATTTTCTCAATTTCAGTGTGAGTTAACCCAGGCTGTAGCAAAGAGGAGTCATATTCTACCCCAGGAAATTCCATCCAAGGCTTTTGTGGCAAAGCCTTTAAAATTCTGTCTAAGGCTTCAGTTAACTCTGACATCCTAAATACCTCTACTAACTACCTTTTGTTGATTTCAAATCACAATAAATTTGATGTTAGCGACTGCTTACAACTCACAAATTTAATAAATTTGAGAAAAGAGCGAGCGTCGCCCTCTATCGCCTGTTTAAAATGTATAATATTATACGCCATTTATGTTACAAGTGAGAAATTGAGGCGATCGCTCTCTAAGACAAAAGTAAAATATAACACCAGCGATCGGCAGACTCCTAATAAAACCATCGGTCATGGAACCTCTGGCGGATCTTAAGAGACAATGGAAGGGAAGTTATCCCCGCAGAAGTAACAGCAAGGTCAACCCTGGAACCATGAGACTCGACGAAGCCGTAGAATTTGCCGAAAACCCAGAGCCCCGATGCCCCTGCGTCCTCCTACTGGACACATCAGGCTCAATGCAGGGCCCACCCCTTGATGCCCTCAACGAAGGACTGCAAACCTTTAGGGATGACCTCACTAGAGACGAACTCGCCAAAAAGCGCGTAGAAGTAGCCATTGTCACCTTCGACAACAATATTAAAGTCGTGCAAGACTTCGTAACTGCCGATCAGTTCGAGTCCCCACTGCTGACAGCCCAAGGACAAACCCACATGGGCGCTGGTATCAGCTACGCCCTGGACATGATCGCCGCCCGCAAGTCGGAATACCGCAACAACGGCATCACCTATTACCGCCCCTGGGTATTTATGATTACTGATGGCGAACCTCAAGGAGAGTCAGAACAGCTTGTAGAACAAGCCGCCCAGCGGATCAGAGAGGAAGAAGCTAACAAGCGCGTTGCCTTTTTTGCTGTCGGCGTGGAAGGCGCTAATATCTCACGTTTAGCCCAAATTGTCGATCGCACTCCCGTAAAACTTAGAGGGTTAGATTTCCGCGAAATGTTCATCTGGCTGTCCGCGAGTATGCAGAGAGTATCCCACTCAAAAATTGACGAACAAGTAGCACTCCCGCCCCCTGGATGGGGAACAGTTTAGTAATTGTTAACTGTTAACTGTTAACTGTTAACTGTTAACTGCTAACTGTTAACTGTTGACAGTTAATTGTTAACTAACAACCAACAACTAACAACTAACAACTAACAACTAACAACCAACAACTAACAACTAACAACCAACAACTAACAACCAACAAATGACAGAAGATAAAGGACAAATAATTAAATGCCGAATTGTAGCGGCATCAGTGATGGGGACAAGTCACGAAAAGCGATCGCAACCCTGCCAAGATGCCCATAGATGGGAACTCCTACCAGACGGCATTTTAGTCGCCGCAGTTGCAGACGGTGCCGGTTCAGCTACACTTGCAGAAGTGGGAGCTCAAATTGCAGTCACAGCCTCCGTAGAAGCCATTTCTCAGAACCAGCAAACATGGTTTGAAGATGACAGCAATTGGCATCAATTGCTCGCTGAAGCCCTGAAAACAGCGCGGGAGGCTGTTGAAGCAGAAGCAAAAGTTAGAGAAGTCAAAGCGCGAGATTTAGCCAGTACATTAATTTTAGCTATAGCTACTCCTTACCTGTTAGCAGTTGCCCAAATTGGGGACGGTGCGGCAGTGGTAGGAGATAGCGAAGGCAATGTTATCGCAGTGACAGTTCCACCCTGTGGCGAGTACATTAATGAAACTATATTCCTGATTTCAGATAATGCTTTGGAAACAGCACAATTGCAAGTATGGCGAGGAAAATTAACGCATTTAGCTCTTTTCTCCGATGGTTTGCAAATGTTAGCCTTAAAGATGCCAGACGGCACGCCTCATGTTCCCTTCTTTTCCCCCTTATTCCGGTTTGCGGCACAAATAGAGGATGAAGTAGAAGCAAAACAGCAGTTAGAATCATTTTTGCGATCGCCCCGCGTTACCGAACGCACTGACGACGATTTAACCTTATTATTGGCAAGTTTTTCTAGTTAGGAGATCGAGCAATGGAACCCAAAAGATATTATTTTAAGCTAGAAATGGAACAGTTGCCAGACGATGTTTGGCAGCAGTTTAAATATAGCGACATTGTAAAAACAATGAAATTTCAAGATAAATTAGAAATTGTAGAACAGATTGAAACACTGCCCGAACCAATTTTTGATAATTTAAAACAAACCCTCAGAAAAATTAGGGATGAAAACTTCTTTAAACTCATCAAAGCCAATCCCGAAAAGTTTGAATGGTTTCTGACCGCCTCGGTAGTCGTCTCAGAGGAAGAAAGGCGTTTGGAGGCCTTGGAGGATGAAGCATGGAAAGATTTGTAAAGGGTGATGTTGTAGTGACTTTATTTCCCTATTCAGACTTTAGCAAAACGAAACGCCGTCCTGCTCTAATTTTAGCTGTGCTCCCTGGAGAAAATGTAATTGCGTGTCAGATTACCAGTCAGCCAATTATTAATCGTTACGCAATTTCGATTAGCCCCACAGATTTTACCGCAGGTTCCCTGAAAAAAGACAGTAAGATTCGCCCAGAAGTAACCCATACAATTGAGCGCAGTGTTATTAGTTACAAAGTCGGGAGTTTTACACCGGAGAAAGTAGAGGAAGTAATTAAGAAACTGGTAGAAATCCTAGAAGGATAGTAAATCACTATAATAAAAAAACCGCCGAAAACCCCTCTCAACCGCTGATAAAGTAAGGTGGGCTCAAGCCGCAAAAAACTTATAACTCATAGCTTAAGATGGTTGTCGGCTTGCGCCCACCCTAAAAGGTTTTCTCTTCCTTCTTCTTTCTGATATATAGCAACCGCCAAGATGGTTAGGACACTCCGAATGGCTGAAACCATTGATTCTCTTCCCCTCTTCCCCTCTTCCCCTAGCCCCCAGCCCCTAACCCCTAGCCCCTTCTTCCCCTAGTCC
>NZ_JAQMUA010000373.1:0-12141 GCF_028330895.1 Kamptonema animale CS-326
CCTTACAATTTATAGCGTTTATTTATGTCCACCTACTTAGCAACCGCCAAGGTGGTTAGGACATTCTAGTTTTATTCCACCCTTAATTCTATTCCCTTCTTCCCTAGCCGCTAGTCCCTAGCTATACCATCAAGAATCACTGCTAATTGAGATAGCATAACGGGCAATAGCTAAACTCATCCTAGCTTGTTCAATCTCCGATAACTCTTCCCAAGACTTCACCAGAGGAATATCAGACTCCTGTTCAGCATTTCGCATTGCATAGGCCAAAGGGCGGGCTAACACCTGTAAATCTTCCTCTGGCCACTGAGGTAAAATCTCTAAGGTACACTGAACCATTTGCTCAGCCAAAGATTGATAGTTAACTATTACCTTTTGAACGCTTTCAGCAATTCTATTCAGTAAATCTTCAGGTACTAGAGTAAATTTATCAAACAAAGACTTTTTCAGTTCTCTTGCTGACCAAAGTCGATCTAATTGGGAAAATAATATTTGGGAATTGTGCGTTAAATCTCTATCCGCAAGCCAATCTGATGCGACGAATTCCTCTTCTAACGCCACAAAATAAGCTTCAGCATCAGACTGGGCGGGATTCCAAGGGTAAGGAATATCACCCTGGACAATTACTTCTAATAATTCTAACTCAGCCTGAGTTTGCGACTCTTGAAAATATTGAGAGTTAGTAGTTTGATCTGCCATCATGCAATTCCAAAATCGGTTAGGGGATATGAAAAAGAGGTAACTGGTAATTGTAGAGCATGGAGTGCTAATTTATCCGGTCTAATCACCTATTACCTGCTTAACTACAGCACCACTTTAGCTGGTTCCGCAATCAACTCCAGTATGAGGAGAAGTTTTTGTGAATTCGATGATGAATTCTAGACTCTGACCTTGAGAACTGCCAAATTTTATCTGTATTCCTGACTGTAAAGCAACTTCTTGATGATGAACTCTCTGCCAGCCATCGGGGCCCAAAATCAGCGTACCGTAGCGGGAGAAATCTCGGAGAAAGTATGTCTGTTCAGTCTTGCCGGTGTTAACGCTGTTGCGGCAAAAAATCTCAGCGTGTTTTTGGGAAACCCAGGATTCGGGAATGGCTACGTCGTTTTCTTCCCCGCGCCCAACTCGCACGATTCCGGCCCCAATTGGCCAAATGCGCGTAATTTCTGTGGGCGATCGCAAATAAGCAATCGGTAGCGATCGCCCCATCCAAGTTGGTGAATTTGCGGGTAATTCAGTTCTAATCTCTAAAATAGAGGTCAGCAGTTGCCCATCAAACTCTGGGTGCATATACAATACAGGCAATGTCCAAGCCGGTTGATTGAATTTATAAAGCGTCAAAAGTTGCTGTCTAGCAACTGCAACCGCTTGATCTACGGGCATTCGCGCCGCCATTGCTTGGGCAAAAGCTTGGATAAAACTGAGGGCTTCTCTGTCTGCGATCGCATCCCGCATCCCCAACACCGCCGGTACACCGTGATGGATCAACACTTCCGCCAAACTGCTACGGGATAACGTCTGCTGACTGGAATTTGTCAACACTTCCATCGCTGGTTGCGCCC
Organism: Kamptonema animale CS-326; assembly: GCF_028330895.1. NCBI lineage: Bacteria > Bacillati > Cyanobacteriota > Cyanophyceae > Oscillatoriales > Microcoleaceae > Kamptonema > Kamptonema animale. The sequence goes on from NZ_JAQMUA010000373.1 coordinate 1,563, forward strand.
CCCAACAAGCATTAAACACCGCCAAATTTACCCGACAGCGCACCAAAACTTGAGCTAATTCCGTACCATTGAGGGTAGTATCGGGCCCTAAAAATAGTAACCCTCCGTCTGGGCCGGGCATCCCGTGACCCGCGTAAAATAAAATATTGTAAGGCCCCTGTCCCAGTGTCGTTCCTGCTTCTAAGCGATCGATCAATTCCGCCGCCGTCGGTTGAATCAGAGTTTCCACACAAGTAGGCGCGATCGCATCTGGATGATGACCATTCGCCTCAGTTTTACTAGAAATCTCCAAAACATTCGCTAACGCCGCCGCCTCTGCTTCCAATTCCAAAGCCGTTAGCGGCGAATTTCCTCCTCCTTCCCCCAAAACCAATAAAATATTTAGAGATTGGCCCAAACGTAGCACGGGTAAAGGTTCCACATCGCTAGTCGTGCGACTAAATAGCAATTGCTGACCCAGAGAAATCGCCGGTTGACCCGCCTGTGGCTGCATAATTTCCCAGGGTAAAGCAATGAGATCGGGTTCCCGAAGGTCAAGGCGCACTCGCAGGGGTAGATTTTGCCCGATCGCAATCCCTTTACTTTCGTGGAGGCTACCTTGAATTGGCCCGGCGATCAGCCATTGCCACAGACTCATCCCCAACTGCTGCATCAGGCGGCTGCTATAGCTGAGGGTTTTGCCGCCATTGGAGACATCGCTACTAGAAGTCAGCGCTAATGCTAGCTGGGGTGCGGGAACAGGGGCGATCTGGGGCAAACTGTGGGGCGAAAACATCTCCTGCCAAGCTTGCCACGCCTGAGACAGAGTTTCTGGCCAAATGCAGTCGTGGTGGACGTATCCGCCGGGATAAGGGGATTGTAGAACCCAAGCGGCAAAATGGTTTTCCGCAGGGGTTTTCAGGCGTGCGATCGCAATACTCAGGCAAGGAATTTCAGGGCGCGGCATTCATTACAACATTACCGACTTTGGATGTAAATTGTAGCAACTTTTTCTTCACATCGCCAGATGATAAGTAAAAGGAAGAAGGAAGAAGGAAGAAGGAAGAAAAATTTAGTTATCTAGGAGAGAAGGAAGAATGTTTATACAGTCCGCTTTTTAGCCATCCCGATCTTATGTTTAATTAGGTGGATTTACTTATTTATTTACGCCTCTCTTTAGTCAAACTATCAACCCTTGATTAATTAGTTCATATTACTCTTATTAATTTACCAAAAAACTAACGATTCCCATCTAGTTTTGTTAACAGCGATCGCTTTTTTTTGCTAATTTAGTATTAGAAGGAAATCACCTCTATCCTGATAGAAGGGGACAGGAGGAGGCGGGCAAGTTATTCCGCAAGTCCTGTAACTTTAGCAGAGGGACATAAATCTGCAAGTTCGCACACCCCACAAGCTGGATTTCTAGCATTGCAAATGGCTCTACCATGATAAACTAGGCGAATTGACCAGTTTTCCCAATCTGGTTGGGGTAGCAGTTTCATCAAATCTCGCTCAATACGAATTGGGTCTGCGTGTTCTGTTAAACCTAAACGGTTGCTGAGGCGTTTGACGTGAGTATCGACTGTTACGCCCATATTAATGCCGTAGGCGTGGGCGAGAACAACGTTAGCTGTTTTGCGGGCAACTCCGGGTAATTCTAACAGTAATTCCATCCGTTTTGGCACTTCCCCGTTGAATTTTTCAACGATTAGATGACAGGCGGCTTTGATGTTTTTGGCTTTGTTGCGGTAGAAGCCAGTGGAACGCACGAGGTTTTCTAGTTCTTCTATGTCTGCGATCGCCATCGCCGCAGCATCGGGGAAACGTTGAAATAAGGCTGGGGTGACTTTATTTACTCGCTCGTCAGTACACTGAGCTGAGAGTATTGTAGCCACAAGCAACTGCACTGGGGTTTCATAGTTGAGGGTGCAGGTAGCATCGGGATAAAGGCGCTTAAGTCGGATCAGAATTTCGAGCGATCGCTGCCGCAGACTCAATTTTTTGCTCATTGCTAATTGTTAACGTTAACAGTTAACGGTTAACTGTTAACCGTTAACTATTAACTAATTATTGTTGTAGAAGATTCTTCATCCATTCTACGCCAGCCAAGTTAGCCGTATCGCGAATAATCAAGAAAATCCCCAAACCTAGCAACAGGATTAAACCTGTCTGCATAACGCCATCTTGAATTTTTGCAGGTAAGGGTTTACCGCGTAGTCCTTCTATTAATAAAAAGGCTAGCTGACCGCCATCGAGGGCGGGTAAAGGCAAGATGTTGATAATAGCAAGGTTGATGCTAATTAGGGCAGCGAACTGAAACAGATTGCCTGCATCCGATCGCGCGATATCTGCACCGATAGCGACAATAGCGACTGGCCCGGAAAGTTGGTCAGCAGTTTGGCTAAAATTGCTAATTAGTTTGATGAAACCTTGAACTGTCAGAGTGACAATGCGCTGAAATTCAGTCGCTCCAGTGTTCAATGCTTCGATAATATTGCTAGCTCTGCGCCTGACAATATTGGCATCTAATTTGAGAGCAATGAGTTCTTGGTTTGGATCTGGTTGGGGTGTTACCTGGATATCCAATTTTTTACCATCGCGCTGAATTAGCATTTTAATGCTTTCATTGGGATGGCTTTGAACCGCTGCCATTAAAGCTTTTATCGGTGACGTTTTAGTTCCCAATTCCTGACCGTTTACTGCGAGGATAACGTCTCCGGGTTTGATACCTGCGGATGCTGCTAAACTTAATTCTGGTAAAGGTTCGATCGCGACTCCCGGTTTGTCCCCGTTGGGAGCTAGTTGAACGCCGATGCGACCCTTGCCGTCGGGGCCTGCTTCTGGCTTAACTGCGATCGCCAGTTTTTCATTCCCTCGCTGAATTAAAAATTTAATGCTTTGGTTGGGATGGCTTTGAATGATGTCTTTTAAGGACTGGACAGCGGGCACGTCAGTCGCTAATTGCTCCTCATTGACTGCTAAAACAATGTCTCCCGACTTAATGCCGGCCTGTGAAGCGAGGCTCAATTGCGAACTGACTTGGGAAATGGCAACTCCCGGCTGCAATTCCTGTATACCTACGGTGGCAAATTGTGTCACTAGCAGGAAGTAGGCAAAGATCAGGTTAGCGATCACGCCGGCACTGATAACGATCGCGCGATCGAGTACGGGGCGATTTCGGAGTAAATTGGGGTCATCTAGGGGAATGTTACTTTCGGGGTCTTCGTCGGGGAAACCCACGTAGCCGCCCAAGGGGATGCCTCTGAGAGCATATTCGGTTTCTGGCCCTTGGTATTTCCAGAGCACGGGGCCAAAGCCGATGGAGAAGCGGTTGACGTGGATGTTCTGAAATCTCGCGGCCAGGAAGTGGCCGAGCTCGTGTACGACGATGAGGAGAGCTAGAACTGCGATCGCGGCCAATACTGACATGAATGATTACTGTGAAACTTTGCTGAACTGTTCTTATTTTAATATCTGTGGGGAGCGATCGGCAATTTGCCGCCACAATTAATTAACAGAGGGATATTACCTATTGAATAGGTACTCTGAAGCCGATAGTACCTATATAAAAATATGTAATATAAAAAATAGGAGGTAAAAACTATGGTAAATCTCAGCAATTCGACCAGGAATAACAATCAAAATATGGGTGCAGTTCGAGTCAAAGTTAAATTAACTAATGCAATTGATGAAGCTTTAGTCCATCGAGGACTGCTTAATCCCAATTTGTTGCGTGTCTATGAAGCAGAAGCACTCATAGATACAGGTGCAGTACGGACTGCTATACCTGCGGAGGTAGTAGAATTTCTGGGTTTAAGAATTCGGACTCATGAAATAGCTCAATATGCTGATGGTAGAGAAGAATCAGTAGGATTGACTGAACCTGTAATCCTAGAAATAGAAGGTCGCGAAACCACAGAAGCTACTCTCGTATTAGGCAATACTGTGCTGATTGGTCAGACAGCATTAGAGACGTTAGATTTGTTAGTAGACTGCAAAAATCAGCGTTTAGTCCCCAATCCTGAACATCCTAATTATCCAGTATTTCGAGTCTAGTAAACCTCATTAGTCCGCGTAGGCGGACTTTGTTTGTGTACCCGCGATTTTAATCGCCGGGATATTTTTTACAATGTAGGCGGACTTTGTTTGTGTACCCGCGTTGCTGCGCGATTTCAATCGCCTGGATATTTTTGCTTTACAATACTTCTCGCCCCATATAAACTTGCAACGCTTCTGGTATTTTCACAGTCCCATCAGGTTGCTGATAATTCTCCAAAATTGCGGCCATAGTGCGGCCAACTGCTAAACCAGAACCGTTCAAAGCATGAACGAATTGAGTACCTTTCTTACCCGCTTCTTTAAAGCGAATATTTGCCCGCCGCGCCTGAAAATCACCGACATTAGAACAGCTAGAAATCTCGCGGTATTTACCAGCAGAAGGCAGCCATACTTCTAAATCGTAAGTTTTAGCTGCACTAAATCCGATGTCACCCGTACACAATTCTATCACTCGATAGGGTAACTTTAATGCTTGCAAAACTCCTTCAGCATCATGCACTAATTTCTGATGTTCTGCTGCTGATGTACTGGGATGTACGAGTTTCACCAATTCTACTTTATTAAATTGGTGTAGTCGAATTAATCCCCTTGTATCTTTGCCATAACTGCCAGCTTCCCGGCGAAAACAAGGCGTATAAGAACAGTGATAAATCGGTAATTGTTCGGCGGTTAAGATTTCGTCTCGGTAAAGGTTGACGACTGGCACTTCTGAGGTAGGAATCAGCCATAAATCATCTTGGTCGCATTTGAAGCTTTCCTCAGCAAATTTGGGTAATTGACCTGTAGCAGTGAGGGAGGCGCTGTTAACTAAAAATGGGGGAATTACTTCCACATAACCTGCTGTTGTATGGCGATCGAGCATGAATTGAATGATTGCTCTTTCTAAGGCTGCACCTGCTCCTATTAAGGTAACAAAGCGCGGTTGAGCAACTTTAACTGCGCGGATAAAGTTAAGAATTCCTAGTTTTTCGCCGATTTCAAAGTGTGGTAAAATATCAGCAGTTTGGGGAATATATTCGTCTCCCCAGCGTCGGACTTCGACGTTTTCTTCTTCACTTTTACCGATGGGTGTGGAGTCACTGGGTAAGTTGGGGAGAGGCAATAATAAGGCTGCGATTTGATCTTTCAAGTCCTTTTCTTGGGGTTCCAATTCGCTTAATTCGGCTTTAATTTGGTTCCCTTCTGCTTTTAAGGCTTCAATTTCTGCGCCTTTGGGGTCTGATTTAATCTTTTGACCGACGAGTTTGCCGATTTCGTTGCTGCGGGCCTGGAGTTGCGATCGCTTCCCTTCTAAATCCCGCTGCTGTCTATCTAATTGTAAAATCGGCTCGATGTCATAGTCCCCGCCTCGGCGGTTGAGGCTTTCCTTTACAGCTTGTGGGTTTTCGCGGATGAGTTTGAGGTCTAGCACAGGTCGATTTTAGAGTTGAGATTTTTAGGGCTAAGCTTTTGGACAGCTCCAACCGCTAATTTTACCTTGCGATCGCTCCCCCTTGATGCAGGATAGGGACAAAGCTGCTGCTTATATAAGCTTTATCAATAATTTGTTACTGACAAATAATTTATTATCATCTATTTTTATTACTTTTGGGGTTGCACTGAGGGGTAACACCCTTCAGGGGTGTTATACTGTAAAACATAGTAGATGCACCCTGATAATTTTTCTACCCTCAGTCACTTGTGGCCGAGGGCTTTTTATTGGTAATTTCCGTAGGAGAGCGAGACGAGGGAGGAAGAGTAGTTTTGTAGTATAGGCGCTGGCGCAAAGTAGAGCGATCGCCCTCCGGGTATAGATGATGCCAGCCACCCTACAAAGTTAATCGCCTCTAGACAATACAGCGTGCAGCTTAACGACATTGCCAATAACTGCGATCGCGGGTGCAGCAAACTCAGCGGCCTTCATTTTCTCCCCAATTGTAGACAAACTACCGATTAATTCTTCCTGTTCGGGCCGCGTCCCCCATCGTACCAAAGCGATCGGAGTATCCGCACTCAATCCTGCGGCTGTCAATCGGTCAATAATATAAGTCAAATTGTGAATTCCCATGTAAATCACAATAGTTTCTGAACCGCGTGCGATCGCACTCCAATTCACCTCCGGCCGATATTTCCCCGCCATCTCGTGACCGGTTACAAACGTCACCGAAGAACTGTGAAGCCGATGAGTTAGAGGAATTCCCGCATAAGCAGGCGCGGCAATCCCAGAAGTCACTCCCGGTACAACTTCCACAGCTACGCCAGCATTCAGCAACTCCTCCATCTCTTCGCCACCGCGACCAAAAATAAATGGATCGCCACCTTTTAACCGTACAACTATCGCGTGAACTTGAGCTTTTTCTATCAATAGCTGGGTTGTTTCTTCCTGCAATAGCGAATGGCGACCCATGCGTTTGCCAGCATCAATTCGCTCTGCTTGCGGATTAATCATCGCCAAGATTTGGGGACTGACTAACGCATCATAAATAACAGCATCAGCGCACTCTAAAAGAGTTTTACCCTTCAATGTCATCAAACCAGGATCTCCTGGCCCCGCACCGACTAAATAGACTTTACCCAAACAGTTATTTTCCTTTTTATTTAGCTTGGTAAGGTTCATTTTTCAATCAAATCTCGAATTAAATCTGCTAATTCTACACTTACTCCCAGAGGGTTAGTCCGATACAATTCAGCAAGTGGAAACTGCTGCTTTAGTTGTTCCACTTTTTTCGCGATCGCATCAGTGATTCCCCCCTCAAATAAAAAATAAGGCACAATCCCTATTTGCTGATGTCCACTGTGAACTAAACTTGTAACTTGTGTTTCCAAACTCGGCGTTACAGACCAATAAGCAGTCACCGCATTAACTTTAGCTGCCATTTCCTCAACTGGCAAATTCCCACCTGTACGGCGACTCCCGTGAGATAGTAAAATCCATGCCTGCATTCTAGCAGATGTCATCTGCTCTGCCACCCAGTTAGTTAAACTTGCGCTCTGGGAACCCAAATGCGATCGCAAGTTAATTATTACCTTTTCGCCCATTATTTGTTGTGCGAGTTTTATCTCGGCCGGTATATCTTCCTGAAGGTGAACCCCCGGCAATAGAAACATCGGCAAAACTTGCACTTCCTGTAACCCAAGAGATAGGGTATATTCCCCAAATTGAGAAATTTGTTCGTGCAATGAACTCGGCCCAAATTCCAGCGTAGCAGTTCCCACAACAGGCGAATTGGGGGAATAATTTGCCAATACAGCCAAACGTTCAGACAACAATTTAGCTAACCTTTCCAGACCTAATTGTGGTCTAGGATCGCGGCTACCATGAGTCACTAATAAATAAGTTGAACGCAATTTTTATACCCACCAATTTTTCTATATGTAATTGTTTATAACGCCCCCATCTGGGCGGTTCAATTCCCCCCAGAGGGCGGCGTTATATGAGATGTTTCTAAGTTATGTGATTATAACCATTGATGTCAACTGCCCTCTGAAACCGGCCAGGGGTTTTAACCCCTGTCTAATAGCTGAAGTCCTCTGAAGAGGACTAATAGACTTCTCTAATAAACCTTGTAGGGCAGGCATCTTGCCTACCTTTGACTGGCTTTTTTGGAGATGTCTAATAAGTTCTTAAGTCCTCTTCAGAGGACTTAGACTTTGAGGCAGGGGTTTTAACCCCTGACAGACTAAGGGTCTAACCTTAACTTGACACAAATAGATTATAACATCTTCCTGCAATTTTAAACAATCTCAAGTAAAAAAAGCTTGTTTACTAGACACAAGCTTAGGACTTAGTATTTAGAAACAAGCCTTTATTCAAAACTTAACGCCGCCCTGCTTCAATAGCAGAATTGGCAATTTTTACCGCATTTGCTTCCCGCCCATTCTTAAGTGCTACCATATACAAAACTCCCTGAAATTTCCATTCAACTGAAGCAGTACAGTAAGCCCCACAACCATTGTGAAAAACCCCCTTAGTTCCCTTCGCCAATTGAATGTTTTTTAATGTTTTCGTTACCCCCTCCATTCTCTGCGTAAATTCACCACCTTTTTGAGCTCCAATTCCACCAGCACTACAAGCAGTAGTTCCTCGGCAATTAGCAGTATAATCTATAGAAACACTATAACCATCCGCCCTCGCTTGAGGATGAAAGTAAAGCTTTTGTGAAAAAGGAACCTGACTGGGTAGAAAAATTGGTACTTGCGTCTTACCTTTTAATTGTGGCAAAATTTGACCAATGGGAACAGTAGCACCCGCTTGGGCAATTAAGTTGCTTACTATCGGGATATCTGCTGCCCGATTTAGTGATTCTGTATCCAATTCCCCAAAACCAAGAACTCCAGACGGCATCGCCAGAGCACTTAACAAACACGCATAACTTCCCAAAATCAGCAATTTACTTTTCATTTGTTTACCCCTTCCCATTTAGAAAATTATCATGGAACTACAAGATTATTTGCGTCAGCAGGGATTAGATAGCTTATGCAGCACTTATCATATCAAATTATCCCGACATCAGAAATATCCTCACCTCGTCTGTCTGAAATACTCCCAGATTGAATCTCCTCTGGGTGAAAAAATAGTCCAGCAGTGCCGAGGCATTATCTTAGACTCATCTCAAGATTGGCAAATAATTTCTTATCCTTATAATAAATTCTTTAATTATGGGGAAATTCATGCTACTCCGATTGACTGGAGTAGTGCCAAAGTGTATGAAAAACTAGATGGTTCTCTCACTGTTATTTATTTCTACGATGGCGAGTGGAGAGTACAAACTAGCGGAACTCCTGACGCTAGCGGTGAAGTTAACGGTTTTGGCTTTACTTTTGCTCAACTATTCTGGAAAGTTTGGAACGAACTAGGATATCAGTTACCGCAAGAAACTGAGCAATGTTTTATCTTTGAATTAATGACTCCTTACAACCGGATAGTTGTTCAGCAAAAAGACAATCAAATTATACTACATGGAGTGAGAAATATTCAAACGCTTTTAGAGTCTGACCCTAGTATTTGGACAGAAAAATATGGATGGGAATTAGTTGCATCCTATCCTTTAACTAGCTGGACAGAAGTTATCAAAGCTGCTGAACATTTAGATCCGATGAATTCTGAAGGATATATCATCTGCGATGGTAACTTCAACAGAGTCAAAGTTAAGTCTCCTCAATATGTCGCAATTTCTCATCTTAGGGAAGGATTTTCTACCCGCAGAATAATAGAGATTATACTAACAAATGAAGGAGAGGAGTTTTTATCTTATTTCCCTGAGTGGACAGAACTGTACGAGAAAGTTAAAAATAGATATCTATCTTTAATTCAAGAAGTAGAGGAAGTTTATCGCCAATATCAACATATCGAAAATCAGAAAGATTTTGCCTTAGCTATCAAACACTTACCCTATTCTGGGATTTTGTTTTCTTTGAGGTCTGGAAAAATTGCTAGCGTTAAAGAATCTTTACGTAATGCTACTATTCAGAAAGCCGAGGAACTTTTAGGGTTAGAATACATTAATCTGGGGTTATAAGGATAATACCCATCCCCAATTACCAAACTTGATTAGTTAGTTAGTAGTTAGTGGTTAGTGGTTAGGAACAAAATACAACCCGCCACTAACAATTAACAATTACCAATTACCAATTACCAATTACCAATTACCATGAAAAGAGTCATTATACTTGTCGGTTTACCCGCTTCTGGAAAATCTAAATTTGCTAATGACCTACTGTTATCAGAACCCGGTAGATGGGTGCGAACGAATAAAGACCTTTTGCGAGAAATGGCCCACGCTTCTTATTGGTCTCCCGCCAATGAAAAGTTTATTCTTCAACTCAGAGATGCCGCAATTTTGATGGCTCTAGAATCTGGTAAAAATGTCATTGTTGACGATACTAACTTTGGGCCGCACATCGAACATATCAAAGCGCTAGTTAAAGGTCAAGCTCTCGTTGAAGTTAATGATTCTTTTCTCCAGGTTCCTCTAGAAGAATGTATTAAACGCGATTTAAAAAGACTCAATTCAGTTGGCAAAGATGTAATCATGAAAATGTATAATAAATACCTCCGAGTTCCCGTACCGCCTCCAGAATATAACCCCGAACTACCAGATGCCATGATAGTCGATATGGATGGCACATTAGCTTTACTAAATGGTAGAAATCCTTACGATGCGTCTAATTGCGAACGCGATTTACCTAATCAACCAGTGCTTGAAACTGTTCGCAAGTGGCAATCAAGTATTAATGTTATCGTGCTATCGGGTCGCACAGATAACTATCAACCTCAAACTGAAAAATGGTTGCAGCAATATGAGGTAAAATATAGTAATATTTATATGCGAAAGAATGGAGACCAGCGGAAAGATTCGATTATTAAGGAGGAATTTTACCGCCAACATATTGAAGGAAAATTTAATATTCGCTTTGTCTTGGATGACCGTCAGCAAGTTGTTGATATGTGGAGGTCATTAGGTTTGACTGTATTTCAGGTCGCTGAAGGTGATTTCTAATAATTATGTTCGCCTACTTATCAATATCAGGACTTACGCAAAAGTATCCGTAACGCCCCCCA